>DATKAN010000021.1 GCA_035498035.1 Nitrospiria bacterium | reverse complement strand
CCGATCGCCGGCGCGAGCGCGGTGCACATGGCGAGGCTCTGCTCGATCATCGCCCGGTTCCGGGCCTCGTCGGCCTGGATGCCGTGGACGCAGCGGATCGTGAAATTTTCGGCCGACCGCGCGAGCAGCTCGATCGACTGGAGGAGGTTGTAGGCCATGACCGGCATCATCACGTTCAGCTCGAAATTTCCGGCCTGGCCTCCGATGGCGATCGTCAGATCGTTCCCGATCACCTGGGCCGCGACCATCAAGACCGACTCGGCGATCACCGGGTTGACCTTCCCCGGCATGATCGAGGAGCCGGGCTGCGTGTCGGGAAGGAGGATCTCGGCGATGCCGCATCGCGGACCGGAGCCGAGCCAGCGGATGTCGTTCGCGATCTTCGTCAGGCTCACCGCGACCGTCTTGAGCGCGCCGCTCGCCTCGACCACGGCGTCCTTCGCGGCCTGGGCCTCGAAATGGTTTTCGGCCTCGCGGAAGCCGCAGCCGGTTTCGCCACTCAGGATCGCGATCACCCGTTTCGCAAACTCCGGGTGCGTGTTGATCCCCGTGCCGACGGCCGTGCCGCCCAGCGCAAGCTCCGAAAGGTTCTCCCGGACGGCTTGAACGCGACGGACCGCGAGGGCGACCTGACGCGCATAACCCGAGAATTCCTGCCCCAGCCGGATCGGCGTGGCGTCGGCCAGATGGGTCCGGCCGATCTTGACGATGGCGTCGAACTCCTTCGCCTTGGCCGCGAGCGCTTTCTGCAGTTTGGTCAGGGAAGGGATGAGATCCTTTTCGATCATTTCCAGCGCCGCGACATGGATCGCGGTCGGGATCGCGTCATTGCTGGACTGGCCGAGATTGACGTGATCGTTGGGATGGACCGCTTTTCCGCCGACCGCCTCCCCCGACAGCTCGGCCGCGCGGTTGGCGATCACCTCGTTGGCGTTCATGTTGGTCGAGGTTCCGGAGCCGGTCTGAAAAATGTCCACCACGAACTCCCGGTCGAGTTTTCCGTCGACCACCTCGCGCGCGGCCTGGACGATCGCACGGGCCTTTTTCCTGTCCAGAAGACCCAGTTCTTCGTTCACCTGGGCTCCCGCCCACTTGATCAGGCCGAGGGCCCGGATGAAGGACCGGGAGAAGCGAAGGTCGCTGATCGGGAAGTTTTCAACGGCCCGGAGGGTCTGGATGCCGTAATAGGCCTCGGCCGGGACCTCTTTTTCGCCCATCGTGTCGCGTTCGAGTCGTGTCTTCGGTTTCAAAGGTCTCTCCACAAAATCAGGTTTGTATTAAACGGTGGGATAATTGTACTGCAAGACGCGGTGGGAACTCAACCTGGAAATAAAAACCCCCGGCGCATGACCACGGCACCGGGGGTTTTGGATTCGGCGGGCCGTCCGTTATACGTTGACCGGCACGGTCTTGATGGCGGACTTGACCTTGGAAATCATCTCCGGCGGAAGGGAGGCCATCTTGTGCATGACCTTGGCATGATCGCCCATGATCCGCATCACCTCGTCCTCGGTCTCGGCCCGGATTTCAAACGCGCAGCCCCCCGTCGGATTTGCGTCCAGACACCCTAACTTCTTGTACTGTTTCGTAGGCATGACATCCTCCTTTTGGTTGAGAGAAGGGCGCATCGGATGAGCCCCCTCGATTTTTATATTCCGACCTACTTCATCTTTCTCGGATCCTGATAAATCATCAGATGGGCATACGGGGTGCCTTCCCACATGATATAAGCGCCCATTTTGTTCGGCATGGTCCGAAGGCCGGCTGTTTTGGCGTCAAACGGCCAGAAGACCATCCAATGCGCCGGCTCGGTCAGGAGCTTTGCGCCCGGCTCGTTTTTCATCAAGATCTTTCCGTCCTTTTCAAAATGCCAGCCCCCCTGTGCCATATACGCGATTCCCGGAACCGTATTCGTCGGTTTCTCCGCCCCGCTCATCAAATCGTTCGCCCATTGCCAGGCGGCCGGGTCGCCGCACATCGGGTCCGGCTTCTTCTGGCCGTCGATATCGGGGATACAGGTGAAGCCGTTCGTTCCCTTTCGGGCCTCCATCAACTTACCGTCGGGGCCGGGTATCATGATCGTCGCGTCTTTTGAGATTTCCGCGGGGGCGGCGCTCTCGGCGGTCTTGATCAACTGTTCTTTCGACATCTTCCCGATCGGGCTTTTGCTCATCTCGGCCATTGAAACGGCCGCAACACTGACGGACAAGACCATCATCAATACAAAACCAACGATGCCCATTCGAATCGGCTGCATTTGGCGCCTCCTGTGTGATTGACGGATCAAGAACCGGAACCCGAAAAACAGATCATCGCTACAGTAAAACCGGGACGTATACCCTTCGTATAGGGCGATTCACCCCCTTTCGTGTCATGGCCGCATTTGATGAATGATTGAAATGTTCGGAGTGATTTCAAAGGATGGAGAGATCATGGCATTCCCGGGGCGATAAGGCCCGACACCCTGACCACGCTTATTTTGAACGTTAAAAAGCGTTTTCAGAATAATCCAATTTTATGGCGTCTGTCAAGAGACGCGGAATTCCTTTTGACAGCCCCCGCGGCAAATGTTATATGTCACACAAGTCCCATATGACACATCATCCTCTGATCATCGCCCACCGTGGGGCCTCCGGCCACGCGCCCGAAAATACGATGGCCGCGTTCCGTCTTGCGGTCGAGCAGTCCGCGGACTGGATCGAGCTGGACGTGCACCAGACCGCCGACGGCGGCCTGGTCGTCCTCCATGATTTTACGCTTCGGCGGACGGCGGGCGATCCGCGCCCGGTCCGGGAGCTCACGCTCAAACAGATCAAGGACCTGGATATCGGCTCCTGGTGGGACGGAAGCTACCGGAGCGAGCGGGTGCCGACGCTGGACGAGGTGTTGGGATTCGCCGCCGGCCGCCTCCGCGTCTTCATCGAAATCAAGCGCGGTTCGCCCTTTTATTCCGGGATCGAACGACGGGTGTTGGAGACGATCGCCCGACACCGCGCCGGGGACAGGGTCGCGATCTCGTCGTTCGATATCGCGGCTTTAAATACCCTTCGCGGGCTCGATTCCGGGATCCCCCTGGGACTCCTGACGCGAAAGACGAGGCCGCGGGACATATTGAATGCGGCCGAATCGTTAACGGCCCATTCCATCCATATCTCAACCCATCGTTTCACGAAAACCATTTTGACCCGGGCCCACTCCGCCGGCCTTCCGGTCTATGTTTACACCGTCAACCGCCCGTCCCTGATGAAACGGTATCTCGCCATGGGAGCGGACGGCTTGTTTACCAACTATCCCGACCGGCTGCGGGACCTCCTGGGGAATTCACCTGCTTTAAAATAAGAGACCCTGTTGACCATGACCCTCCCCGCTAGGGCGATTTGTTATGCCGGCTCCTCCGCCAAAAGGAAGAAAAACCGCTTGATGCTATTATTCGGGGCGTGTTAATATTGATCATTATCAATTCCTGGCCCGCATAAACGAGGAGCGATTGTTGCCCCGTCAAACTCCGTCACAACCGTCCGGTCTCAAGACAAAAGAACCCCCGAATTTAGAATGGATCCGAAGCCGTTGCGGGGAGATCCGGAGCCGGCTGATCCGGGACGGCCTCTTCCACCCTCCATCGGAGAAAGAGGCCCCCGCATCCGACGGGGCCGTCAGCCGGATGGCCTGGCGGGTATCGCCGGAACCCTTTTGGATATCGGCCGCCGACCTCGAGGCGATCCGGGACCTGGGACCCCGCTTGCTCGCCTTCTATACGGCCTTGAACCGCCTTTACTTCGCCAGCGTTCGCGGGTCCCAGCCCCGATGGATCAGCCGGTACCTCGATCAGGGAAAACCCGAGGCCGTCGTTGATTACGGACGGATGAACCGGTTCAAAGCGGACCTCCCGGGCGTCATCCGTCCGGACCTGATTCTCACCGACGACGGGTGGATCGTGACCGAGCTGGACTCGGTTCCCGGGGGAATCGGCCTGACGGGAAATCTGTCGCTTCATTATTCCGAATTGGGCGTCGACGTCATCGGCGGGGCGGACGGAATGGTCGAGGGCTTCGCCGCAATGGTCCGGTCCGTCGCGGGCGGTCCCGGTCCAACGCTGGCCGTCGTCGTTTCCGAGGAATCCGAAGACTATCGTCCCGAGATGCGGTGGCTCGGAAACCGCCTCACCCGTGCGGGACTCCGCACCTTCGTAATCGAGCCGGAGCAGATCCGGTTTACCGAGGAAGGACTGACCGTCGACCATCAGGGCGCCCCCGTTCCGATCGATGTGGTGTACCGTTTCTTCGAACTGTTCGATCTCAAGAACATCCCGAAATCCGAGCTGATCCTCTACAGCGCCCGGAAGGAAAAGGTCAAGATCACCCCCCCGGCCAAGACCTGCCTGGAAGAAAAGATGGCCTTCGCGCTGTTTCATCATCCGGCGCTCCGACCGGTCTGGACGGAAACCTTGGGTGAAAAAACCGACGCGGCGCTTCTTCGGATATTTCCGAAGACCTGGATCGTGGACCCGCAGCCGGTTCCGCCGCACGCCGTGATTCCCGGCCTCTCGATCCGGCAGCGGCCCGTGAGCCACTGGGCGGAGCTGACCGCGCTCACGCAGAAGGAACGTCATTACGTCTTGAAACCCTCCGGCTTCTCCGAGAAGGCCTGGGGCAGCCGGGGTGTGGTGGTGGGGCACGACCTTCCCGAAGAGGAATGGGCCCGGGCGCTCGCCGACGCCCAGGCCCAATTTCCCCGGTCTCCGTCCATCCTGCAGGAGTTCCACGGGGGCCGGAAGGTTTCGGTCTGGTACGACGACCCGTCCGAACCGCAGCCCAGGCTCATGGGCGGCCGCGTCCGTCTGTCCCCCTACTATTTCATCGACGGGGAAAAGGCCGATCTGGGGGGGATCCTGGCGACGATCTGCCCGTTGGACAAGAAACTGATCCACGGCATGACCGAGGCCGTGATGGCGCCCTGCGCCGTGAAGGATTAATGCGCGCGGGTGGCCGGGCGGAGCGGTTAAATCGAAGGCGCGGATTGGGACCGGGCCCCTTCGGCTCCGGCGGCCTCCGTTTGACCCGGCTAAGGCTCGGCCGCTAAATTTTGCGAAGGTGAGGCACGCAAAATTTGCCTGTCGTTCCAGGCCGCGTCCTTCGCCAAGCCGTGTGCCCAAACGCAAGCCGAGTCGCCTCTTGGGCCCACCCCAACCGGCCTGTGGATTGAGTCGTAAAGCAGGGCCCGCGGAAGCGATATTTTAAACCATCCATGCAAGGAGGCCGAATGGAAGATTGGCAACGCGAGCTTCAAGCCAGCATCACGAAACCGGAAGACCTCGCCCGCGAGCTGGGCGTGGACCCGGACGCGATCCGGGACGTCATGAAGGAATACCGCATGCGGATCACACCCCACGTGCTGAAGCTGATCAAGGAAAGGGGCGACGCCGTTTGGAAACAGGTCGTCCCGGAGGCGATCGAGGGCGATGACCTCCTGGCCGCGGCCGACCCGCTGAACGAGGATGCCGACAGCCCCGTCCCGCACCTGGTCCACCGCTATCCCGATCGCGTCCTGCTGATGGTCACGAACCAATGTCCCATCTACTGCCGCTTCTGCACTCGCAAGCGACTGGTGGGCAAGCCCGGGTTCATATCCAAAGGAGACCTCGACCGGGCCGTGGATTATATTCATGACCATCCCGAAATCCGGGACGTCATACTTTCCGGAGGCGACCCGCTCCTGCTGACCGACGATCACCTCGAGCGGGTCCTCAAGGCCCTTCGGGCGATCCCGCATCTGGAGATCATCCGGATCGGAAGCCGCGTTCCGGGGAGCCTCCCCTCGCGGATCACCGAAAACCTCTGCGCGATGGTCAAAAAATATCACCCGATCTATATGAACCTGCACTTCAACCACCCCGACGAGATCACCCCGGAGGTGAAACAAGCCTGCGAACGGCTGGCCGACGCCGGGATCCCGCTGGGAAGCCAGACGGTTCTGCTCAAGGGGGTGAACGACGACCCGGAGGTGATGAAGCGCCTGTTGCAAAAACTTCTTGCCTGCCGGGTCAAACCGTACTACATTTATCAGGCCGATCTGACCCGGGGAACCAACCATTTCCGGACCCCGGTGGAGGACGGCCTGGCGATTCTCAAGTCGATCCAGGGCCATACGTCCGGAATGGCGGTTCCGCACTACGTGATCGACGCGCCGGGCGGCGGCGGAAAGATCCCGCTCTTGCCGGCCGATTACCTCGTCGAGCTCAACGGCCGGGAGGCGGTACTGAAAAACTACGGGGGCCGCGTCTACCGATACCCCCAGGTCGAGCCGGACAAGGTCTCGGCCAACCCGCGGGGGGCGAAGGGGCCCTTCAAAATTCTGAACAACGGAGGCGATGAATGATCAAGAGCGACCGGTGGATCCGAAAGATGGCGAATGAACACGGGATGATCGCCCCCTTCGAGGAAAAACAGATCCGGCAGGGCGTGATCTCGTTCGGCGTCTCGTCGTACGGCTACGACATCCGGATCGCGGACGAGTTCAAGATCTTCACCAACATCAACACGACGATCGTGGATCCCAAGAACTTCGACCTGAAATCTTTCGTCGATTTCAAGGGCCCGATCTGCATCATCCCGCCCAATTCGTTCGCCCTGGGAATGAGCGTGGAATATTTCAAAATCCCGCGAAACGTCATGACGATCTGCGTCGGCAAAAGCACCTATGCCCGCTGCGGGATCATCACGAACGTGACACCGTTCGAGCCGGAATGGGAGGGGTTCGTGACCCTCGAGATCTCCAACACCACCCCGCTGCCCGCCAAGATCTACGCCAATGAGGGCATTGCCCAGGTGGTCTTCTTCGAGAGCGACGAGCCCTGCGAAACCTCCTACGCCGACAAGAAGGGGAAATACCAGGCCCAGCGCGGAATCACCGTTCCCCGGATCTGACCCGGGTCATCTTGGGATCCCCGAGAAAACTTCCTCATAAAGCAGCCCGGCCAATACCCGATAGCCCTCGGTGCTCAGATGGAGGCCGTCGTTGGAATAGGCCCCGGCCAAGCGGAGCGTTTCCGGCTCGGCCGTGGCCGTGAAGAGATCGACCGCCGGCTGCGGTTTGGTCCGGCTGTATTCCAGGATGAGGCGGTTGAGGGTTTGTCGGGGGGGAATCCCGTCGTCGAAGCCGAGGATCGAGGGAATGGTCACGGCCACGGGCCGCCCGCCCGCGCCGCGGACCCGCTCGTAGATCGTCACGAGATTTCGCATCACGTCCGGGGGACGCGCGCCCCACCCGAGATCGTTGGTCCCCCCGAGGACGATGACGTAATCCGGCCGAAGCGGAAGGACGTCCGTCCCCAGGCGCAAGGCCATCTCGCCCGTCAGCTCGCCGTTGAGGCCGCGGATCAAGACCTCGGCCGATTCCCCCAGCCGTTCCTGTAAAAACCGTCCGTAGGGCGTGGCCGCCCCGTCCGGATTTTCGGCCGTCGGCGATTGATAGCCCACGGTGAGGCTGTCGCCGAACGCGATGATTCGAAGCGGCCGGGTCATGACGGACGTTTTCCAACCATGATCCTAACCTCCGGTTGAATTTCGCGTTCCTCCTGAGATAAACTGTACGACAAACGGCATTCAGTATAAACCATCCCCCCGCGCGCGACAAGGAGGTCCGATCCATGAAGGTCAAACCGCCCGATCTCACCCGTCAGTTTCCCCGAAGCCCCGGCGAGACGCTCGGGGGGTACGCCCACCTCGCCCGCATGGCCGACAAGGCGCGGGCCAAGGCGGCGGGCACCGTCGGGGAGTATATCTATCCCTGCCCCCTGGACCTCGCGCTGCTCGAATTCCTGACGATCGACCCGGACGCCTTCTACGAGGCGGTCCAGATAAAGGACGACCGGGAACTGCTGGGCTGGGTCCGGGAAAAGGCGGCAACCCGGAATCCCGAGGAAATCGAATCCTGGAACCGGGCCTTTCTGAGCCGGAAACCTCGTAACCAGGATAGCCAGCGCCGTTTCGATGAAATCCGGAACCGGCTCGCCCCGCACCGCACCGACATCACCGCATGGCCGGATCTGTTAGATCTGGAAGAAGGCCGCGAGGTACCGGTGCGGAGGGCGGACGGATAATCTTTTGCGCTTGACAACCTTTCCCCCCATGTGGTAAACAGTAATTATTATCAATTAGGAATCATTCTTATGTTCCTCACGCCCGAGCAGCTTCGAAGGCATTTCCAGGATCGCGGCCTCAAGTTCACGAGCCAGCGGTATGCCATCTACCGGGCGCTGGCCGGGTCGACCGAACATCCCAGCGTGGAGGATCTTTACTCGACGGTCAAGAAGGCCTACCCGACCCTGTCGATGAACACGGTCTACAACACCCTCGAGAGCCTGAAGGACGTCGGGATCGCGTCGGAGATCAGCCTCTGGCACGACAAGGCCCGGTTTGACGCCAACCAGGCCGCCCATCATCACCTCGTCTGCCTGCGTTGCAAAAAAATCGAGGACCTCTACGACGACACCCTGGATCGCCTGGCCCTATCGCCCAAGGCCAAGCACCGTTACCGGATCACGGGACACCGGGTCGAATTTCACGGCTACTGCAGCGATTGCAAATCCAAACTAACCAAACCCCAAAAAAGGAGGTAAGCACCATGGCCAAGAAAGCCTTGAAAGGATCGAAGACCTGGCAAAATCTAAAGGATGGATTCGCCGGAGAATCCCAGGCCAACCGACGCTATCTTTATTTTGCCCGTCGCGCCGACATCGAGGGACAACCCGACATCGCCGGCGTGTTCCGGGACACGGCCGAGGGCGAGACCGGGCATGCCTTCGGACATTTTGATTACCTGGCCGAGGTCGGCGACCCGGTCACGGGCGTGGCCGTCGGCGACACCGCGGCCAATCTGAAGTCCGCGATCGAAGGCGAAACCTACGAGTACACCCAGATGTATCCCGGATTCGCCAAGACCGCCCGCGAAGAAGGGTTCGAAGAGATCTCGGAATGGTTCGAGACGCTGGCCAAGGCCGAAAAGTCCCATGCGGGACGATTTACCAAGGCCCTGGACAGCATCAAGAAGTAATTCGCCGGGGAAACGGGATGATCGCCTTCGACTCCCCCCGATTCAAAGAACCGGAAGCCCTCCGGGCCGAAACCTTGCGGGTCTACGAGATCTGCAACGGATGCCGGAGGTGTTTTAACCTCTGTCCGTCCTTTGATGTCCTGTTCCGCGGCATCGACGACAAGGACGGCGAGGTCGCCGCGCTTGACGCGCCGCTTCACGATCGGGTGGTGGATCTCTGTTATTACTGCAAGCTTTGTTTCAACCACTGTCCCTATTGTCCGCCGCACCCATACGACCTGGATTTTCCGCGGCTGATGCTTTGGGGAAAACATCTGATGGCGAAACGGCGGCCGGCCGGATTTAGGGACCGTCTTTTGGTGAACGTGGATTTCGTGGGACGCTTGGGCGGGATGATCGCGCCCCTGGCCAATTGGGCCCTCCGCCGGCCGTTCTTCCGCCGGATGCTGGAGGGCGTGACGGGCATTCACCGGGAGCGGCTGTTCCCGGACTTCCGGTGGCGGTCGTTTGCATCGTGGTTCGGACAAATTCGGAAATCAGGTAGATCTACCGTAGGGGCGGCTCTCCGTGGCCGCACTGACATAGGGCAGGCACGGGGACCTGCCCCCACAACCGAGAAGATTGCCTTGTTCTACACCTGCTACGTCAACCGCCACGATCCCGAGATCGGCAAGGCCGCGATTCAGGTCCTCGAGAAAAACGGCGTCGAGGTGATCTGTCCTGAACAGGAATGCTGCGGAATGCCCTATTTCGACATCGGGGATCTGGACGCGGTTCGCCGGAAAGCCCGGTCGAATTTGAAGCGTCTCGCGGCCGCGGTGGACGGGGGCTACAAGATCGTATCGCCGATGCCGACCTGCAGCCTGATGCTGAAGAAGGAATATCCGGACCTCGTTCCGACCGAGGAGGCGCGAAAGGTCGCGGCCAACACGTACGACCTCTGCGAATACCTCATGAAACTCGAAGGGATGGGAAAGCTCGCGAAGGATTTCGTGTCCAGTCCCGGGAAGATCGCCTACCAGGTCCCCTGCCATCTGAGGGATCAGAACATCGGGTTGAAGTCGCGCGACCTGATGAAGTTGATTCCCGGAGCCACCGTCGAAGTGATCGAACGGTGCTCCGGGCATGACGGCACGTTCGGGGTCAAAAAGGAATTCTACGACCTCTCGCTCAAGGTCGGACGAAAGGCCTTCGCGGCCGTGGAGAATGCGGAGCCGGACGTGGCCGTTTCGGACTGTCCCCTTTCCGGAATCGCGCTCACCCAAAGCACCGGGAAGAAGTCGGTCCACCCGATTCAGGTGGTTCAGAAGGCCTACGGGTTGAAATAATAACTGGAGATTCCCATGAACACGCTTGAGCTCAAAGACATCAAGCCGCTCCCGGAATACGAGGCCGTTCGCAAACCGTTCCGGGATCGGATCATCGCCCTCAAGAAAAGGCGCCGGGTTCCGCTCGGGGAACGGATCACGCTGGTGTTCGAGAACCGGGACACGGTCCTGTTCCAGATTCAGGAGATGATGCGCGTGGAGCATATCTACGATCCGGCCAAAATCCAGGACGAGCTGGACACTTACAACCCGCTGATCGCCGGTCCGGGTGAGTTGTCGGCCACGCTGTTCATCGAGATCACGGAGCCCGAACGAATCAAGGAGACCTTGGATCAACTCCGCGGGATCGATAACGGTCGTTGCCTTTTTTTCGAAATCGGCGCCGACCGGATCGACGGACGGTTCGAGGAAGGGCACAGCAACGAGGAGAAGCTCAGCGCGGTTCATTATGTCCGCTTCCGTTTCACCCCGGAACAGCGGGCCGCCTTCCGCAACGATCAAGTTCCGGCGGCGCTGACCGCGGACCATCCCCATTACCGGGTCCGAACGCCGCTCGGCAAGGATGTCCGGCACGAACTTTCGGAAGATTTTCTTTAAACAACGATCCATTGTCATAACCCTGAAGGAGGGGATCACCATGAAACGAGGTTCAAGCAAATGGTCCATCGCACAAGGCGCGGGGCTCACGGCCGCGCTGGTCGTTCTGCTCTTCGGTTCACTCCAGGCCATCGGAGCGGAGCCGAAGGAATTCAGACCGCCGATTCCGCTGGGACTGGAAGCGGATCAATTTTACGTGCCGAACGACAACCCTCTGACCCGGGAAAAAGTTGAACTGGGACGGCAGCTTTTCTTTGACAAGCGCCTGTCCAAGGAGAACACGATCGCCTGCGCCGTCTGCCACATGCCGGCGCTCGCCTTCACCGACGGTCAGCCCGTCTCCTCCGGGGTCCGGCACCAGCAGGGGGGACGAAGCGCCCCGATGGCGATCAACCGGGCCTTTTCCAAGGCCCAGTTCTGGGACGGGAGGGCGGCCACGCTCGAAGACCAGTCGGTCGGGCCCTTCGTGAACCCGGTCGAGCACGGTTTCGCCGACTATAAGGAAATGATCGAGAAGATGAACAAGATCGAGGGCTATAAAAAAGAGTTCAAGGAGGTCTTCGGCGGCGAGATCACGGTCGATAAGATCGGGAAGGCCATCGCCAGCTTCCAGCGTACGATCCTCTCCGGCAACAGCCCCTTCGACAAATTCGACGTCGGCGGTGAAGAAAACGCCCTCTCGCCGGCCGCGAAGCGAGGGTTGGACCTCTTCCGGAACAAGGCCCGCTGCACAAAGTGTCACTCCGGCTTCAACTTCACGGATGAGAAGTTCCACAACCTCGGGATCGGGTTCGACAAGGACATGGTGGACACGGGGCGGTTTCACGTCACAAAGGACCCCAAGGACATGGGCGCCTTCAAAACCCCCAGCCTGCGCGAAATTTCACGGACCGCGCCGTATATGAACGACGGCCGCTTCGCCACCTTGATGGACGTGGTGAATTTTTATAACCAGGGCGGAATCAAAAATCCCTTCCAGGACCCGCTGATCATCCCGCTCGATCTCACGGAAAACGAGAAAAAGGACCTGGTCGAGTTCCTGAACAGTCTCAGCGGCGAAGGGTGGCAGAACATCACGCCGCCCTCCGAGTTCCCGATGTAATACAAACGACAATAATCCTGTTCCATTGCCGGGTCCTGTCCTTCGACAGCCCCACCGTGCTCGCCACCCCGCCCGGTGTAGGGACCCCGGCTGCGCTCGGCGGGGCGCCCCGTCTCCGGCCACCCGCCGAATGTCAGTCTAATATTTTCGTTTGTATTAGTAAAAACCCGTTGACGTAGCAACTCCGCGGCCCGTAAAATAGAACCATATACGGAGACCAATTATGCCCGTAACCGAGAAAGAAGTATTGGCCGCCTTAAGCAAGATCCAGGATCCGGATCTCCACAAAGATATCGTCGCGCTGGGCTTCGTCCAGAACATCAAGATCCGGGATTCCCAGGTCGGCTTTGATATCGTCCTGACCACCCCCGCCTGCCCCGTCCGGGACCAGATGCGCGAGGAGGCCCAACGTCTCATCGCGGCCCTTCCGGGCGTATCCAAGGTGGACATCAACATGACCTCCAATGTCACCAAGGGGATCAGCGGCGTCAAAGAAGATTACATCCCGTTGGTGAAAAACGCGATCGCGATCAGCAGCGGGAAGGGCGGCGTGGGAAAATCGACCGTCAGCGCCACGCTCGCGGTCGCGCTGGCCGAGACGGGCGCGAAGGTCGGCTTGATGGACGCCGATTTCTACGGCCCGAACATCCCCATGATGATGGGGGCCGAGGAACCGCCGAGCCAGCGGGACAACAAACTGCTCCCGGCCGTGGGCCACGGAGTCAAACTCATGTCGATGGGATACCTCGTCCCCGAAGACCAGCCGATCGTCTGGCGCGGCCCCATGATCCACGGAGCGATCCAGCAGTTCCTCCGGGACGTGGAGTGGGGCGAACTCGACTATCTCCTCGTCGATCTCCCGCCGGGAACGGGCGACGCGCAACTCTCGATCTCGCAACTCGTGCCCTTGACCGGGGCGGTCATCGTCACCACCCCCCAGAACGTCGCGCTGCACGATTCCAAAAAAGGGCTCGCCATGTTCCAGAAGGTAAACGTTCCGGTGCTCGGAATCATCGAGAACATGAGCTACTTTGTCTGCTCGCATTGCCACGAACGGACCGAGATCTTCAGTCACGGCGGGGGCCGGCTCGCCGCGGAGAAACTCGACGTTCCGTTTCTTGGAGAGATCCCGATCGATCCCGAGGTCCGGGTCGGCGGGGACAGCGGGGCTCCGGTTCTCGTTTCCCACCCCGACTCCCCCACCGCCGAGGCGTTCCGAAAAATCGCCCGGGCCATCGCGGCCCAGATCAGCATCCAGAACGCCAAACGCCAGACCCTCAAAATCATCGGTTGAAGGACGGGGCCATCCGGGCCGCCGGCCGCGTTGACACACCGTCGGATTCTATGCTAACCTAACCACCTCTGCACGGAGTATGTCGCGTGGACCAAAAACTCTTATCCATCGAGCGGCTGATCGGGCTCGCCATGATCATCATGGGGTTTCTGAACATCCTGCTTTCCATCGAACATGACCTGGACATCATGCCGGTGATCTTATTCCTGTCCGGCGTCATCCTTTTCGTCCATAGCAGCGTCGAGACCTGGCATAAATGGGGCCTGATCGCCATGACCGTTGCGGCCGGCATTGTTTTTAAGGTCTACGAGATTGATCCGGTGGTCACCTACTGGTACAAGATGATCCTTTTTTACGGGACGATCCTCACGGGCATCTTCTTCGTTCTCAGCCACCGGGTCAAGTCAAGCTCATGAGCGCCGAGCGGCTCAAAGGACTGGAACTGGAGATCGATCAGTACCGGATCGCGCAGGAGCCTTTTTATATCCCGGTCCGGAGCGAGGCGGAGCTCTTCCGCACCGCCTACCTGAATCGAATGCCGGTCATGCTCAAGGGCCCGACGGGCTGCGGCAAGACCCGCTTCGTCCAGCACATGGCCTACCAGCTCAAGCGCCCGCTGATCACGATCGCCTGCCATGAAGACCTGACGGCCTCGGACATCGTGGGACGTTATCTCCTCCGGGGCGATGAGACCGTCTGGGTCGACGGCCCGCTGACCCTGGCCGTCAAACACGGCGCGATCTGTTATCTGGACGAGGTGGTGGAGGCCCGCAAGGACACGACGGTCGTGATCCATCCTTTGACGGACGACCGGCGGATCCTTCCGATCGAGAAGAAGGGCCAGGTGATCGAGGCGGTGGACGAGTTCATGCTCGTGATTTCCTACAATCCCGGTTATCAAAGCGTCCTCAAGGAGCTCAAGCAAAGCACCAAGCAACGGTTCATGGCGATCGAGTTCGATTACCCCCCGAAAGAGATGGAGGTCCGCATCCTCCGACACGAGACCGGCCTGGGCGAGGCCGTCGCACAGAGCCTCGTCAAACTGGGCGAGAAAGTCCGGAATTTGAAAAACCACGGACTGGAGGAGGGCGTCAGCACGCGCCTGCTCGTCTATGCCGGAGAGCTCATTCAAAAAGGAATCGATCCCCGGACGGCCTGCGAGGCGGCCGTCACCCAGCCCATCACGGACGACCCCGATATGCATCGGAGCCTCTCCGAAATCGTCAACAGCATTTTTCCTTGATCGGCCATGACCGACCCGAACCCGCCGGTGCCGCTCCCCTCCGCATTGACCCGCCTTTGCGACCGCGAGCTGGATTCCGCCCAGCGACAGGCGTTTCTGAAGGCCGTCTCCGCCGTCAGCCCGTCGGATCGAAGCGCGCTCCTTGAACTTCTGGAGGAGCTGGTCGAGGCCGCGCCGAAACCGGCCGCCATCGGTCTCCGAAATTTTCCCCGGGTCCTCGAAATGTGGGATCCGGCTCAAACCCTTTCCTGGCTGGATCTGGGCACGTCGATGGCGTCGCAGTCCTCCGCGGCGGCGCAGAAATATTTTTTGGAGAGTCCGGACCTCCTGTCAGAGATCCATACTCCCCAACGGGCCGCGCTCCTTCGACTGGGGCTCGAGCTCAGCGACGGTCATTACGGCGTTCTCATGGACTTCATCCGGGCCTGTCCTCACCTCCCCCCCGGAATCGGAACGGACGACCTGACCGTCTGGATGGAAACCGGCCGACGGCTGGCGGAAGAGGACACGGTGCTGGCGGTCGAATATTTCCGGATCAGTCCCAGGGTCCTTCACCCGATTCCGATCGCCGACCTTCCGCGCTGGGTTGAATTGGGGCGTCTCCTGGTCGAGCCGAACACATTGGGCAAACCCGATTATCTGAACGCGATCGAATTCTTCCGCCTCAGCCCCGAAATACTCGCAAGCATCGAACCGCCGGACCTTCGACGGCCGTTCCTGGAACTGGGAATCGGGCTGTCCCGCCGGGCCGCCGCCCTCGGAATGGACTATCTTCGATCCGGCCCGACGATTCTTCGGGAGATGGAATCCCCGGCCCGCCGTCGTCTGTTCCTCTCCCAGGCGCAGCGGGTGGCCGATTCGATTCGATCGGACCGGGAAGCGTCCGTCGTTCTGGACTATCTGAAAGAGGGTTCGAAGATTTTCCGGGCCTTCGAATACAACCCGGCCGACTTCATAGGCTGGGTCGACGCCGGTCTCTCCCTGCTGGCGGGGAACCCCGAACGCGCCCGGGCGTATTTCAGCGGACGATCGAAAACGGGGCAGGAAACGACCGAGCGGCTTATCGGCGGGGTGTCCCTCAAGACGGTCGGCCGGACCCTGACGCTGTTCGCCGAGGCCCTCTCCGGACGATCCGTCGCGATCAGGCCGACCGCGGATCTTCCGGATCCCGTTCGGGAGACGGTCGGCGATGCCCCGACCGGCGACGGACGGACGATCTTTCTCCCGTCCCGGATTCGCCTGTTCCCCCGTGACGAGGATAACTTCCGGCTGTACAAGACCTCCACGCTGCATGAGGCCGGACACCTTGAGTTCGGAACCTTTGAGCCGGACCTTCGGGCCATGCAAGAGGTCATCGACGGGGTGCGGACCGAATACGGCCGGGCGTCGTCGGAACCCGGCGGGGTTCTTACCGTCGCCGATTATTTGAACCTTTTCCCGAACCCGTCCTGGGCCCGGGCGCTCTGGACCGTTTTGGAAGACGCCCGGGTCGATTTCCGGCTTCGGGCCCAGTATCCCGGCGCGCGTCGTGACATGGACCAGATCGTCGCGCTGGACCTCCAATCCCGGCCGAAGCTGGAGGCCCTTCCCCCGCGGACGGCGGTTCATGAAGCCCTGCTCCAGCTTTCGATCACGGACACGACCGAGGTCCCGCTGGAGCTGGCCGAAACCGTCTCGGGCGCGTACGATCTCCTTCTTGAGGTCAAGAACCCGGCCGCCACGTCGACCGACTCCCTCCGGGTATTGGCCCGGCTCTACCGTTTTCTTGAAGAACAATTCAAACGCTTTCCGTCGGTAGCGGGCGAGTCCGATCCCCTCGGCGTGCAGGAAAAGACAGCCGATCCTCACTCGGATCCGACGGCCGCTTCCCAGCGGCGGGAGACGCGCCCTTCCCCGTCCGCGTTTTCATACCGCGGCGTGATGCATCCCGACTGGGTCCGGTCCCGTTCCGAAGAAAAGACGGTCCCGATCGATCCGGCCCGCACAGGGTCCGCTCCTCCGGCCTCCCCTTCGGGCGAGCCCCGGAATAAATTCCTGGAAAACAGCCAAACGGAAGCCGCCACGAAGGAAAAGGCGCCCGACCTCGGATTCAAAGACGCGCCCGCCCCTTCCCGGCCGGCCCGGGACTCCGAAACCCCGATTTTTCTCTATGACGAATGGGACGACGCGGCCCAGGAGTACCGGCCCCGCTGGTGCCGTCTGTACGAACACCGTCTCCGGCCGGAATCGAGCCGGAGGGTTCAGGAGACCCTTTCTTCCAACGCGCCGGTCCTGCGGCTTCTCCGGCGCCATTTTCAGGGCCTGAGGCCGGAAGCCTTCCGGAAGGTGAAGCGGCAGGCCGGCGGCGATCAACTCGACATGGACGCCATTGTCGAAGCCCGCACCGAGCTGCGCAGCGGCCAGACGCCGCACGAGAACTTTTACATCCGGAACGAGAAACAGGTGCGCGACGTGGCGGTCGCCTTTCTGATCGATATGAGCGGCTCGACCGGCCGGCAGATCCCCTCGTCCCGTAAACGCGTCATCGAGGTCGAACAGGAGGCCCTGATTTTAATGGCCGAAGCCCTTCAGGCCGTCGGAGACGCTTTCGCGATTTACGGATTTTCGGGGGATTCGAAGGACCGGGTCGATTTCTACGTCATCAAGGATTTCTCCGACGCCTTCAACCCCGTCATCCATGAACGGATCGGCGCGATGCGGGCCCTGAACCAGAATCGGGACGGAACGGCCATCCGGCACACGCTGGCCAAACTGGGACAACAACGGGCGAAGACCCGGTTGCTCATCCTGTTGAGCGACGGAAAACCCCTGGATGCCGGCTATGCCGGCGCTTATTCCCTGCAGGACACGAAGCACGCGCTGAGGGAAGCCCGGATGCGCGGCGTTCATCCGTACTGCATCACGATCGACCAGGAGGCCAGCCGCTACGTGACCGAGATGTACGGCGAGGTCGGTCATACGATCATCGACCGGGTCGCGACGCTGCCGGACAAACTGCCCCGAATTTACAAACGATTGACGACCTAGAAGGAGGGAGGCCCCGAAGCGATGAGCGCTCCGCAGGATCAACCCTACCACGGCTGGATCTGGGACATGTTTCAGGAGTACGTCCGGAAGATCACCCGGACCGCGTCCACCGGGGCCATGCCGCTGGAGGAAATGCAGTCGCGTTACCGGAAGATGCACCGGGACTTCGAGATCAAGATCATGGTGAGCGACAAGGTGGGGATGATCGTCCAGTTTCTCGACCTGGACATGTACCGCTATCCCGACTTTGAATCGCTTCTCGAGGCATCCGCTTTCTTAAATTTTCTCTCTCTAAAATACGGCGGGGGAAAATTCAAGGTGAACCTTTACTACGACGGAACCTTTATCGCGACGAAAAATTTTAAAATCGAGGAAGGTCCGGAAAAGTGGCGGGAACTGCTGGGTTCAAGGGAGGGGAACAATTCGTAAGGGCCGGCTTCCTCAGCGGGCGCCCCGACCCAGCAGGACCACCTTGATCGTTTCAAAGAGAATGGTCAGATCCAGCCAGATCGAAAGGTTCTTGATGTAGTAAAGATCGTATTGAAGTTTTTCCAAGGCGTCTTCCTTCGAGGCCCCGTAACTGTATCGGATCTGGGCCCAGCCGGTGATTCCCGGCTTCACCGCGTGACGGGCGGAATAGTAGGGAATTTCCTTCAGCAATACCGCGACAAAAAACGGCCGTTCCGGACGGGGCCCGACAAAGCTCATATCGCCCTTCAAAACGTTGATGAGCTGGGGCAGCTCGTCCAACCTCGACTTCCGAAGGAACCTCCCCACGGCCGTCCTTCGATCGTCCTGATCCTGGGCCCACTTGGGCCCGGTCGCCGCCTCCGCATCCACCCGCATCGAACGGAACTTCAACAAGGTGAACACCCTTTCCCCCTCCCCCACCCGCTCCTGACGGAAGAAGGCGGGACCGGGGGAATCCAGGCGGATCAGGACCGCGATGAAGGGGAACAGAGGCAGGCTGACCAGGAGGGCCGCGGAGGCCAGGACCAGGTCCAAAACGCGCTTGGTGACGCGGGCCAGCCGGTATTGTTGAAACCCGGATGAAAAAATAAACCAGCTGGGTTTCAGGTTCTCGACGAGGATCTTTCCGACCAGCCGTTCGTAGAAGTTGACGCCGTCTTCAACCCCCGTCCCCTGAAATTTGCAATCCAGCAGCATGTTCACGGGCAGCTTGCCCCGCCGGTCCGGCAAGGCCACGATGACCCGGTCGATGCTCTGCTGGGATACGATGGCCGAGAGCGCGGTATAATCGCCGATGATCTTCGGATTGACCACGCTCTCCCCCACCCGCCTCGGGTCCTCGTCCACAAAACCAATGATATCGTAGGCGTCCCGATGATTGTGAAGGACCTCCTCCCCGATCTTCCGGGCCAGCGAGCCGGACCCCAGAATGACGACCCGGTCCCTCATCCCGCTGAATCGGCTGAGCCGGTCGTAGGAGAACCGCCATCCGATCACGGCCAACGGCAGCAGGACCAGGGTGATCAGGAAGATCCCCCGACCGATGATCAGGGACGGAAAAAGATAATAGACCGCGGATAAGAGGATCGCGGCCGCGGCCAGCGATTGAACGAACTTGATCGTCCACTCGCGGCGCTGGTGGAACAGTCGAATGACATAAAGGTCGTTGTAATAGAAACTGACCTGACAGATCGAGGCGATCACGAACGCTTTCAGATAGACCAGTCCGTTCGAGAGGGGGGAGACTTCATTGAGGAAGAAGCGAAGCGATACCGCGATCAGCACGCTGGCGCAGAGCAGCAGATTCTCGATTAAGATGAATCCGACGCGGCGGATCAAATTTCCTGGACTCGACAGCAACATGGTTCACGAACGTTTTAACGCCCTATTTTTTTTGGTGATGATAATAATAGTAATGCGACATATACGATTTGACGTCGTTTAATACGACGCCGAGAATCTTGCGGCTGTCCAGATCGGCGATCGCGCGCTGCACCAGACGTTGCGGGGTGTGTTCGGCCCAGATGACCATGATCATCGCATCGGCCAGCCCGGTAATCACGTTGGCGTCGGCCAACGGAAGAATCGGAGGAATATCCAGGACAATAAAATCATAACGGCCCTTCGCCTGTTCCAGAAACTCCCGGATCTGCTCCGAACCGAGAAGACGAAGATCGTCCCCCATGCTCTTTCCGGCCGGCAGGACCGTAAGACGCCCGTCAAAATAGGTCAGGCCGACATGGTCCAGATCGGTCTGGAGCGACAGCAGATTCACGAGACCGCCGTTCATCGGATGTCCCAGAAGCCGGGACAGCGAGGGGTTCTTGAGATCGGCCTCGATCAACAGGACACGGCGGTTGAAGTCCTTGGCCAGCGCGGCGGACAGGTTGATGGAGGTCAGGGTCTTCCCCTCATTCTTGACCGAGCTCATCACCGCGATCACGCGGGAACCCAGATCCTTGGAGATTTTATTGAGCTTGGCGCACACGACCCGATACTGCTCGGCCGCCAACGAAACGGGCTCCGTGATCGTGACCAGCGTGGGATCCAATTTTTCCGCAATCCCCGAGGGTGTTCTCGGCCGGACGCTGGTCTCGCCGATGTTCGGAATGGAGGCCAACACGTTGAGACCGAGAACGGTCTCCACTTCCTCGGCCCTTTTGAAGGAATTATCCATCACCTCACGGAGGAAGGCGGCCCCGCCGCCGGAGGAAAGGCCCACCAGGAGACCCATGAGGACCACCCGGAACAGATCCGGCTTGTAGGGCTTTGTCGGCAGCGTGGCCGGATCGAGGATGCGGAATTGTTCCCCCTTCTGCCGCTTTTCAAGATTTTCCGAAATGCGTGCGTTGAGTTTTTTGTCCAGGAGGGATTGATAATGCGCCTTGGTGCTCTCATAATCCCGCATCAAGGCCAGCATCTGCTGTTCCCGGAGCGGGGCATGTTCCACGCGGGCCTCGTAGGCCTTCATCTGCGCCGCGATCTGTTTTTGTCGGTCTTCAAGACGGCGGATATCGAGAAGGGTTTGATTATATTCCCCCTGAAAGTCGTCCGCGGGAGCGGCAACGGCCTCGGTTGTTGCGTCCTTCTGTCCCCCTTCCTTTGACTTTCCGGAATTGGAATCCTTGGCCTCGGAAGCGCTGGCCTTGAGACCCGCCTCCAGTTCCGCGATCTCGCCTTTGACGCGAACCACATCCGGATATTTGTCCGTGAACCGCGTTTGGAGGTCCGCCAGTTCGCTTTTCAACCGGACCAACCTCTGGGCCGGGGTCAAGGCCTCCAAGCGATCCCCCGCGTCATGGTCTTGGGAGGACAAGACCCGTTTTGAGTTGCTCTCCAGTAAAAAGGCCCGGCGTTCCTTGGCCCTTGACAGGGCCTCGCCGACCGTTTGTTGCTCGAGTTGGAGCCGGTCCAGGGTTCGAAGGTTGGCCGAGGTCTGCTCGGGAAGCTCCCCCATGTTTTGCTGCTTGTACTGACGTATTTTATTTTCCTGGGCTTCGAGGTCGGCCTTGATCCCGGTCAGCTCGTTGTCCAGAAAATCCGAGGTCCCCTCCACAAACTCTTCACGGACCTTGAGATTCTCCTCGATAAAGAGGGAGGCCAATTTATTCGTCACCTGCATCACGGTCCGGGGATCGGGCCCCTCATATGATATGCTGAAGGCGTCGATGTCCTTCTTCCCCCGCTCGACCTTGACCTCGACATTTTTCCGGACCAGGTCCACCACCTCGTCGGGCGTCATCCGCTTCGCTTCCCCCTTGTAAAGTCCGAATTCGTCGATGACCGACTGCAGCAGGGTCCGGCTCGTGACCTGCACCTCGATATTGCCGAGCCTTTCGTCAATGTCGGTTGAAACGGTCGACTTGACATAGTTTTCCGGAACCTTCTGCTGCTCGATGGTGATCAACGTGGTGGATTTATAGGTCTTGGGCAACACAAAACACAATACAACGCTGACGATCACGGATAGGAAAAAAGGGACGATGACATACCAGCGTCGGCGTAAAAAAATCTCCACATAATCCTGCCATACCATGCCGGTCATCTGTGAAGACATCGGATTCCTCTCAAGACCAATGCCCCTGAAGGGCGAAGATGTATTGATTCTGGATCAGGTCGCCCTGTGTGGACCCAGCCTCCTCTTGTCGGGTGTAGTTATAGGAAAGATGTCCGTTCAGCCAAGTGGCGAACTGGTAATTCAACCCA
Organism: Nitrospiria bacterium; assembly: GCA_035498035.1. NCBI lineage: Bacteria > Pseudomonadati > Nitrospirota > Nitrospiria > Nitrospiria bacterium. The sequence goes on along the minus strand of DATKAN010000021.1, from coordinate 10,834 downwards.
ACATTGACATTCTGGGAATGGATATCGGTATGAAAACCGGCGGACGTGGCCGAGCCGAGCGAATAGTTCCTGGCCGCATTCAATGCGACATTCGCGCTTAAAAACCTCGACATTTGCCGGCTCAGGGAGACCGTCCCGCTATCCGTTATAAGGACCGTGTTGGCGATCCCGCCGTTATTGGTGCTGAAATTCCGCCCCCCCATCACGCTCAATTGAAGCTTTTCGCTCAGACTCCTTGTCAGGGACATGTTTCCCATACTGATAAAGTCGGGGTGATTTGAGCTCGGAAGCACGGCCGCGCCCGCTCCCAGATTCACGCTTCCAGTCATGACCTCCGAAAATATATGCTTCTCCCCCACCGTCAGCATATATGTGAACGATGGTCCCCCGCCGTGGGGGTCGAAGCGGCTGTAGGACACGTTGCCATTCACCGTATCGACCCGGCTCAGGTCATGGCTTAAACCGATCGCGAACACATTCGTCAGACTGTCAACCAGCGCGGGATCGTCGTAAGTGGTGTAGGTGTTTTGGTAGGAGAATTGGATACCGGTCCGGGCCGTAATCGGGGAGGATTCGGAGATACTGAAAAAGTTCAGAAAGGTATTGGTCCTCGGCGTGCTCACCCCTCCGGTGGTCACACTGGGATTGGGAGCCACGGCCGACTGAAAATTGGGAAGGAAGGGCGCGTCAACCATCATTTCCGAAAAGTGCAGAGTGGAATTATCGGGAAAAACGGGCCCCATCATCCGGCTCAGGTCTCCATCGATGGAAAGGCTCTGCGAGGCCCGGTTGAGATTCTTGTAGGTTTGAAACAGCTCAAAACCCAATCCGTATGATCCGGTCAAATTCATTTTCGACCCTTGATAAGTCATCCCGACCTGTGAATTAACGGAGTATACCGCATCCGGGTGACCATCGGATGCGATCTGGACGTTGGTATCGTAGCGCGTCCCGGCTCCCAATCCCAAAGACCATTGCCACCCCCCGTAAACGGTGCCGGGAATAACCGCCAGTGAAAGGCCCAGCGCCACAATGGCTGTGAGAATACGGCATCCGTTCAGGTTTTCCTCGTTTCCTTGGTTCACTACGGGACGACAATTGTGTCGCCCGATTGGAGCTCGAGATTTTTCCGGGGATCCTCGCTTGAAATGATGTCGTCATAGCGTACCCGTAACTTGACCTCGGCGGAGTTGTTCGGATCCTTGCGAAACAGCGACATCCCGTTCTTGGAGGCAAACGGCGTAAATCCTCCGGCCATGGAAATCGCCTGCAGGACGGTCGTCCGTTCCTTCAAGGGATACTTTCCCGGATGGGCGACCTCCCCGGTGATGTAATAGAAATAACTGTTGATGGTGGTCACCAGGATCGAGATCTCCGGGGCGGCGATGTAATCCTTCATCTTTCGGGTCACGTCCGTCTTCAATTCCGCCGTGGTCAGACCGCTGGCCTGAACGTCGCCGATCAGGGGCAGCGATATTTTCCCGTCGGGCCTCACCGTCACCGTCCGCGTGAGATCGGCATTCTTCCAGACCATGATCTCCAATACGTCCTCCGGCCCGATGCGGTATTCGTCCACCACCCGTTGGCCGTCGATCTGGGGCCGTGGAAAATCGATCAGCAAGGAGTTGTTCTGGGTCCGGATGTCCGGCTTTGAGGATTGATTGAGGAGCACCTCCAACTGAACGGCCAAGTGAGGATTCTGCCCGTCATGGACGTTGATCTCACGAATCACCCCTTTATCCACCTTGATCGCTTGCGTGAAGGAGCCGCGGTTCATGGACAGAAGATTGACGACCATCCTCGGCGGATTCTCCAGCAGCAGATAGGTGTAGGTGATCGGCTTTTCCCCCTGAACCACGATTTCCGTTTTATCCGAGAGGTCCATCACCCGAAGGTCGGTGATGGACTGGTCATTTTTGGAGGCTGAATCCGACGGGGACGGCATCGATCGACAGGCTACGGCCAGAAGACTCGCGGCAACTATGAGAAGCGTTCTGCGTTGGGTTTTTGAAAATTTCATACGATCTTCGCCCTCATTCCGGCATGCTGACCAGATTGCCGCCCTTTCCCTGGGCGTTCATCAACAATTGTTCCGACTTTTGAATCAAGCCCGCCACATCGTTGGCGGTGGTGGGAAAACAGGATACCCCGATGCTGATGGTGCGGCGGTTATTCTCCGTGCCGGTTTCAAAGGTGTAATGCTCCACGCGCTCGCGTATCCGCTGTCCCACCCGGATGGCATTCTCCAGGTCGGTGTAGTGAAGAACGATGAAAAAACTATTGTCCATCCGTTTCCCGAGAAGATCCGTCCCCCGAATTTCATCGCGCATGAGATATCCCAAGGTACGATGCACGGCTTCCTCCGCGGGGCCGGGGGCCGGACTCCTGAGGCGATCCAGCTGGACCACCAGCAATGAAAAGTAATACAAATATCGGGTGGCCTTCCGGACTTCTAGTTCAAGAAGATATTCAAAAAAGTTCCTGTCCAGGGGTTGGGTCCAACGGGTGTCGATCCCGTCATCCGGGTTTGTCGGATTCTGCATCATGGCCCTTATCTCCTTAATGGATCCTGCCGTTAGACCAAGCGCGGACAGCAAACGACCTCAGGTCATCGGACCGGCTCCGAGGGTCCCGGCTCCCCTTCCAGATTACATTGTCGGATCTTGTACAGAAGCGCTTTGTAACTGATCTTGAGGAGCCGCGCCGCCGCCTTGCGGTTCCAGTGCGTCTGCTCCAGGGCTCTCAAGATCGCTTCTCCTTCGGCTTTTTTCATGGCCTCGCGCGCGACATGCTTCAGGGGCAAAAATGAGGAATGGTTGCCCGACGGCTGCGATTTATCCTCGACCGGGGGTTGCGCTTCCGCCGGGGCCGCAAGGACAGGAACGGATTTCGGGTTGACCGGCAAGCGACTTTCATTCTGATACTGCTGGACAATGGTTTCCTCGTGGCCCATGATCACGATCCGCTTGACCAGGTTTTCCAGCTCCCGAATATTGCCCGGCCAGTTATAATCCATCAGCCGTTTCAAGGTGCCGGCGCCGAGCATTTGGCATTCCTTATTAAACTGCTGATTGTACTTCTGTATAAATCGTTCGATCAACAACGGGATGTCTTCCTTGCGGTCCCGAAGCGGGGGAAGGAAAATACTCACGACATTCAGCCGGTAATAGAGGTCCTCGCGAAAGGTCCCTTCGGCCACGGCTTTTTCAAGGTCCTTGTTGGTCGCCGCCAGAATCCGAACATCCACCTTGAGCTCGTTTCCGCCGAGCAGGGCGAACTCCCCCCGCTGCAAAACGTGCAGAAGCTTGGATTGAAGCTCGAAGGGAATATCGCCGATCTCATCCAGGAAGATGGTCCCGTGATTGGCCATCTCAAATTTTCCGGGACGCCGGCGGAAGGCTCCCGTAAAGGAGCCCTTTTCATACCCGAACAACTCGCTTTCCAGCAGACCTTCCGGAATCGCCGGACAGTGGACCGTTATAAATGCCTTTCCCGATCGGTTCGAGGATTCATAAAGACTTCGCGCGACCAACTCCTTTCCGGTCCCGCTTTCTCCGCGAATCAGGATCGTCACATTCGTATTCGCAACATGATCGATGATCGCTCTCACTTCCTGCATGCGGCGGCTGGTTTCCAGAAGCAACTGGGGATGGTAGCCCTTGTGTCCGGTCACGGCCGTTTGGGGCACCAGATCGGTCGGACCCAGAATCGTATTCCGAAGTTTTCCGAAGGCTTCCAGAATGGAGGTCTTCAACTCCTGGGGAAGAAACGGTTTGGTCACAATCTTCCATGAGGTCGCGCTCGAAAGATCCTTTAACACCGGAAGCTGCATGGCGCCCGCGAGAAGGATCACCTTTGTGGATTCCCCGAGCTGCTTGAGTCTCCGAAGGTAATCGAGTGTATTGGGATTGATCCGCCAAAGGTCGTATACAACCACCGAGGGCTTGACCGTCTCCAGTTCTTCCCAGAAGGCTTCCGGATTCAACGGCATAAAAAGTTTATGGTCAAAATGAGAAATAAAACTCTTCAGATAATTTCTCATGATTTGATCAGCACTGATGAGAAAAATACGGCCGTTGTCCATAGAAATCCGACCCATTAGAACAGAAGAGGACTTAAATTCATCACTCCATTGATTGGGAATATTGTGGAAAAACTTTTCCATATTATAGCATCTTCCACGTCAAATACTATGTTTATGTCGCCGGCGGTGTCAAGAAATTTTTGAGAGAATTTCGGTTTTCGGGTCAGGTGACTTTCTTCTTGGCCAAACCGGTCAATATAATGAGGCCAATGCCGATTAAAAGCGGTGTCATTACGTCGCTTTTCTTGATTATTCCCGGCAGGAGGTTAAAAACAACCCCAAAGAGCATGCATATAACACCGCAAGATAAAAGAAAAATTTGACCTGTCCGCCTCCGCATTACCCGAGTCTCCCACCATCGGTATTTAATGGTGAGTAATAATGCAACTCCCGGACCAGAGGGCCAGGCCACAAATTTTTACCACCAATGCAATGCTAAAATTCAGCCCCAAACCCAAGCATCACACTGTTCAGTTCATCCGTCGTCTTTGCCCCTGTCACCCCCCCGGACCGGGTCCCCGTTCCGGAATAGCTCGCGAAAACGTCATTAAATAAATAACGTATCGAGATCCAATAATTCGATCCGAGGCGATAACGACCTTCGGCATGAAATCCGATCGACCATGAGGATGCGTTCTCTCCGCTGGTCACGGGGTGCTCATTCACGGCCAAATCCGGTTGATAATCGACTCCGAGGCGGGCCGAGATCTTCGATGACAGAGGGAGGCGTCCTTCCAGCCCCAGACTGGGTCCCCGATACTGGGTGTTGCCAAGAAATTCGCCATCCGTTTCGGAAACACGGTAGACATACCATGCATACCCCGCGAGGCCGATCAGCTCCAAATCGGTCGTTCCGGGCCATAAAATAAAGCGATATTTCAGATGGGTGGAATACCAATAAGGCCGCGACTTGACGCTGATCGAATTGCCGCCCGAGTTCTCGAGCTTGGCGAACCCGATCTGATAAGCGCCATCAACCCCGAAAGAAGGCATCATCCAGAATTCGGCGAAAGCGCTCGCCATCGCGAAGGAGGAAACGTTCCTACTGAACTCCATCTGATCTGAATTGAAACGAAAACGGGACCAAGCCGTTCCCCCGTACAAGCCGAGCTCTCCACGCGAATGTTTATGCGTCGGCCTTTCTTTCTCCTTCCCTTTCGAGGCCGCCGCTTCCATGTCCATCCATTCCCGCTCCTGCCGCGCCAGAAGTTCGTTTTGCTTTGAACCCATCTCGGATAAAAGTCGGGAAGAGGGTTTAAATACGACGTACTGACCCTGCTCAATGACCTGGCCGCTTTCCAAGCGGAGCGGTTTGGCCTCGGAGAATCGATCATCCGCACGAACGACGACGAGGGTCCCCACGTTCATTTTTTCAACCCCGATCACCTCCCGGGTAAAGGGATGGCGGGTCACTTTCACGATACGAAACACCTGGACCGGTGTCCCATTCCCCAGACCGTTCAGGCGGCCCGCCCCGACCGTGACCGTCCCGCCCTTTTTGTTAACCCCGGCGATCACGGCTTCGTAAGGGATCCGCCCGATCATCTTGCCCACAAGGGTCCGAACCCCTTCCTCTACGGCGGCCGGGTCCTTGTAGTCCTTGATGAGGACGAACTCCCGGGCAAACAAAGCGCCCGTCTTCGCGTCCAGAAGATTCAGATCGATTTTGAGGTGATCGCCCTCGATTTTGACCATCCCCGTGATGATCCCGTCCAAATCAAACCTCTTCCCGAGGGCGGTCAGGTCCGGGATGGTCAACGGAAGTTCCCGGGCGAGTTTCGGCTGGGGAACGATCTCAAAACGGAAGGCCGCAGCCAGCTCATGCCTGATCCGTTTCCCGATATCTTTTGTGAACCGTTGGGTGGTCCGGTCTTCGGGGTTCAGAAGGCCGATTTTTTTGAATCCGATATTTTCGTCGGACGGAGGCGGGACGGTATCGGCCGAAAACGCGGGGGTCGCAATGAACGAGACGAAAACTAAAACCGCCGCCGCGCGTATCCTGTTTCGGGCACGGGACAAATGGACTGCCTTTCGGGGTCTAGATGTTACGCATTATGCCGTCCGGATCATAAAAATTTTAGCATAATATCACGAATTAGCGAAATTTTCCGTGGATTATGGAACTAATATGGGGAAACCCGATACGACCCGGCATACAAATCCACTTGCTCCTTAAGGGCATCCTCCTGTAAACTAATTACTACGGATCAACGCAGTAAACCCATGGTATTCTAAAGCGTTCTTGCCCGATCATTCATCAGGTCCTTATGCTTGATTTCAAAATATTCCTCAAAGACAAACTGCTTAAGAAAACAACGTTTTCCAAGAACCGAATCACGATCGGCCGGTCCGAAAACAGTGATATCGTCCTTGCGGACACCATGGTGTCCCGTCTTCACGCGGTGATCGAAAAACGCGGCGCACACTACATTTTGGAGGATCACAGCACGAACGGGACCGTCCTTGAGGACGCCCCTGTCAAAGGGGCCCGGCCGATGGCGGAAGAATGCACCATCGGGATTTATCCTTTCACGCTGCGATGCAGCGCGCATCTGGACGAGGTAACCCAGCCGCTGATCTATCCGACCCCTTCCGACAAATTGGAAAAACCGGACAGCGCACCCCCCGAGGCCTCCCTCCGGCACCTTCATTTCGGGTTGCTGGTCGGAGAAGATCCCAAGATGCACCGGCTCTACAAGACGATCGAACGGGTTTCGCACAGCCCGGCTTCGGTTCTGATCCGGGGAGAAAGCGGCACGGGAAAAGAGCTTGTCGCCAAGGCGATCCACTCACTCAGTCCACGCCGGGGATCGCCGTTCGTGGCCTTGGATTGCGCCGCCATTCCCGACACGTTGATCGAAAGCGAGCTGTTCGGGTTTGAGAAGGGAGCTTTTACGGGGGCCTTAGCCGCCAAGAAGGGGTGGATCGAACAGGCGGAGGGGGGCACGATCTTCCTCGATGAAATCGGAGAACTCGCCCTGTCCGCGCAGGCCAAGTTGCTGCGTTTCATTCAGGACAAATCGTTCAGCCATCTCGGAGGGACCCGCCTGCTCCAATCCGACGTCCGTCTGATTACGGCGACCAACAAGGACCTGGAGGTGGCCATTCGCGACGGGCAGTTTCGATCCGACCTCTATTTCCGTCTCCGGGTCGTCCAGATCCATCTCCCTCCGCTTCGGGACCGCAAGGGGGATATTCCTCTGTTGATCGATCATATCCTTTCCAAGATCACCCATGAGCACAAGCTTTCGCAGCGACCCGTCCTTACCGAATCGGCCGCCGAAAAACTCCGTGAACATCACTGGCACGGAAACGTAAGGCAACTTGAAAATACCATTTACAATGCCTTTATCTCAACCTCTCCCCCTCATCTCATCGATGAAGCGGATCTCGAGCTTCAGAACGATTTAAGCATCCCGTCGAAATCGTTCGATGAGATCAACCGGCAATTGCTGATCGATACGCTCAGGGAATGCAACTGGGACACGGCCAAAACCGCCGCCGTCCTCAAGGTCAGCCGGGGAAGCATCTATTATAAATGTAAGAAGCTGGGGATCGATATCAAGCAGCTTTCGAAATCCTAACCCGAAAGAGGCAACAGGAGGTTATCGTAGGTCAGCAGCTTGACGTACTCGATGACAAGGTCTTTGAGTTTTGAAGGGTCCTCCGACGGGTAAACGTAGAGAGAGACATTCCGGCCTTGAAGCATTTTCGAGAAACTGTCCCAAACCCGCCTCGTGTGGTAAAGAGAAGAGACCAGCAATAAATACCGGTGCCCTCTTTTAAGGGTCAATTCCGAAATGGCCCTGGCTTCATGGAAGGTCCCCCAGAAACTCTCCGGAATGGACACAAGCTCGATATCGGATTTGGGCACGCCGAGATCCATTAATCGGTCGACCGCCCATTCGTCGTTCGTCAGATTTCGTCCAAGCATGGGGTTGTACTCCGTAATCCCTCGACGGCTCATGATCAGCACCCTCCCGGCCGCTCCGTCCCGATAAAGGGCGGACGCCTTGATAAACCGGCTCTCGAGACTCCGCTGCGATCCGCCGAGCACATAGATGATCCCGTTCGAATCACGCGAGGCCCCGGAAAAAATCTCATTTGCGGGCACGACTTTCACCAAGCGATTCTTCAGAAACGTTTTCATTCCTTCCGGATAAAGAAAGCTGCCGTCGTTCATGTGAAGGAGCCCTATAAACAATGACACACCCGCGAACAATCCGATGAAAATCAGCCACCCTTTCATTCGTTTCTTATTATAAGGAATCTTCGGAGTCATCGCCCGGGATTTCAAATCTTTGAAATAATATTCTAATTTATAAAAACCCCCCGCATAATTCCCTCGCCGGGAGTACCAAGCTCAAAACCAATTAATCATGCCGATTCAGCAAGTTATATAAATTCCATTCGTCCCGGCCGTTTTGGCAAATCTCTTGCAATACGTATGGGGTCGCATACGACATATTGCGATCCTATAAATAATTTCATCCGGCCCGATCACGAATTGATCCGGCCATCCTTTGCTCAGAGCAAATCAGGGGAAACCCTGTGACGCAGAGCAACGGGGCTAAAGCTAAGCGAGGATCTGGATTTCGGCGTGATCTCGGCGAATTCAGTCGAGCCGCTTACCAGCCCGAACGGACCTCCAAATCCGAAACAAGCCATGCCCGCCGAGCCGCCAAAGGGAATTTTTTTGGCGGTTTTTTTATATATTGGAGGGCATCCGATTCATGCATACGTCTTGGAAGCAAGGCTTTATATTCAGTGTCGTTTTTTTCGTCCTCTTAGTCCTCCAGTCCCATTCCCCCGCATTGGCCGGTGATGCCTCGCTGACATGGAACGCACCGACCACCAATACGGACGGTTCTCCCCTGACCGATCTTGCCGGGTTCAAGGTTTATTACGGGACCTCCTCCGGAATATACAGTACAACGATTGATGCCGGTAATCAAACCACGTACACGGTGACCGGGTTGGGCACCGGCACCTTCTATTTTACCGTTACGGCGTATGACAGCTCGGGAAACGAAAGCGGATTCTCGAACGAAGGAAGCAAAACCTTTGCCGATACGACACCGCCGGTCATTTCGGCCATCGGAGCCGGCAGCATCACCAGTTCCGGCGCAACGATTACCTGGACCACGAATGAAGCTTCGGATACTCAGGTTCAATACGGTATCACTACGGCCTACGGGTCGTCCACCACGCTCAATAGCACAAAGGTGACTTCCCACAGCCAGGCCCTGACCGGCCTTCTTGCCGCCACGCTTTACCACTACCGTGTCTTGAGCCGTGATGCCGCCGGCAACCTGGCCGCCTCCGGCGACAACACCTTCACGACCTTGACGCCCCCGGACACCACCCCGCCGGTTATTTCGGGGATCGCCTCGAGCAGCATCACCACTTCCGGCGCGACGATTTCCTGGACCACGAATGAAGCCTCGGATACTCAGGTTCAATACGGTATCACTACGGCCTATGGGTCATCCACCACTCTCAATAGCACCAAGGTGACTTCGCACAGCCAAGCGCTGACCGGTCTTCTCGACACCACGCTTTACCACTACCGTGTCTTGAGCCGGGATGCCGCCGGCAACCTGGCGACCTCGAGTGACAGCACCTTCACGACCTTGACCCCCCCGGACACCACCCCGCCGGTGATTTCGGGAATTGCGTCCAGCAACATCACCACCTCCGGCGCGACGATCGCGTGGACCACGGATGAACTCTCGGATACTCAGGTTCAATACGGTACCACGACGGCCTACGGGTCATCCACCACTCTCAATAGCACCAAGGTGACTTCGCACAGCCAAGCGCTGACCGGTCTTCAGGCCTCCACGCTGTATCATTACAGGGTCCTGAGCCGGGACGCCGCCGGCAATCTGGCCACCTCCGGTGACGGCACCTTCACGACCTCGACGCCCCCGGACACCACCCCGCCGGTCATCTCAGGGATCACCGCGAGCAATATTACAAACACGGGCGCAATCATCACATGGGCGACGAATGAAGCGTCCTCCTCGCAAGTGGAATACGGAACGACGACGTCCTATGGATCGTCAACGACGCTGAACTCCACATTGGTCACAAGCCACAGCGTCACACTGACCGGTCTGGCCGCTTCCACCACCTACCATTACCGTGTGAAGAGCGCCGACGCCTCCTCGAACCTCGCGACCTCGGGCGACAACACCTTCACCACCTCGGCCGCGCCCGACACCACCCCGCCGGTGATCTCGATTGTGGCGTCCGGCAATATCCAGTTCAATTCGGCCAATATTACCTGGACGACGAATGAAGCGTCCTCGTCCCAGGTCGAATACGGAACGACCACCGCCTACGGCTCGTCGACGACCTTGAATTCCACGATGGTCACCGGCCACAGCGTCGCATTGACCGGCCTGTCGGCCTCCACCACCTACCATTTCCGCGTGAAGAGCGCCGACGCCGCTTCCAATCTGGCGACCTCCGGCGATAACACCTTCACGACCCCGGCCGCGCCCGACACCACCCCGCCGGTGATCTCCAACATCGGGTCCGGCAACATCACCAGTTCAGGCGCCGCGATCTCGTGGACCACGAATGAGCTCTCGGATACTCAGATTCAATATGGAACCACGACGGCTTATGGATCGTCGACAACAGTCAACAGCACGCTGGTGACTTCCCACGGCCAATCGCTGACCGGTCTTCAGGCCTCCACGGCGTACCATTATAGAGTGCTTAGCCGTGACGCCTCAGGCA
>DATKAN010000020.1 GCA_035498035.1 Nitrospiria bacterium | reverse complement strand
TCGGAAAGCATCCCGATCAGGACGGGCAGGTCGCGACGGACCAGCGGCTCCCCGCCCGTGATCCGAACCTGAGTGATACCCAGGCGGCACAGGATCCGGACAAGACGCCGGATCTCTTCAAACGTGAGGACCTCCGGCCGGGCTTCATGCGCTTCGCCCGTCTCCGGCATGCAATAAAGGCAGCGCATGTCGCAGCGGTCGGTCACGGACAGTCTCAAATACGATAGGGAGCGGGAAAATTGGTCGACCAGAAGGCTCATGGCGGGTTCTTTCCCTTGGAATCGTCCTTGGAGGGCTTGTCTTTATCGGGGAGGGAGGGCGGTTCGTGTTCGGACATGGATTTGCGGAACCCGCGGATGGCCTTGCCCAGGCCTTCTCCGATTTCCGGAAGTTTGCCGACGCCGAAGATCAAAAGAACGATCACCAGGATGACCAGCAGCTCCGGCATGCCGATTCCGAACATGGGTTCACCTCAAACGTTTCAGGCCCCGCTTTCCTCGCCTAAAATATAGTTGACCATGTGAAGAAAGCGTTCGTTCATTTTTTGAAGGGCCGTGCTCAGCGTGAGCGCGATCACCTTCATGATCTTTTGCGTTATTACGGGATCGTCTTTCTCCAGCCGCTCGTATTGATTCTTCGTCAGGATGTAGACCCTGACGTCCTGCGTCGCCCGCGCCAGGGCCGAATGGTTTTTTCCGGACAGAAAGGACAATTCCCCGAACAGCCGACCTTTCTTGAAGACCGCCAGGGTTTCCTTGTACCAGCCTTTCATGGTCTTCACGATCTCGACCTCGCCCTCGGCCAGCAGGTACAACGCTTTTCCTTCCTCCCCCTCGTTGAAGAGGATCTCCCCTTTTTTAAAGATCTTCTCCTCCATGATCTGGGCCAGCTTCGACAGCTCGTCCTCCGAGAGCTCCTGAAAAAACGGGACCGTCTTCAGGTCCGCCGCCTTGATCATCCGGGTCTCCGATCCGTTCCCTGTGAGGAAATGATTATACGCCCGCGGTTAAAACCCTTCAAGTGAAAAAGTGCGCTTACGATTCGCGGAGATAAAGAGCGTTCGCGGAGGTGAACTCCGCTCTGTATTGGGATGATGCAAACCGTCCTGTCGGATAAACCCATTCCACAGCGCGGAGCCTGTCTCCGCGCAGACAATAAAGGATGGCTTGTGTGGCTACGGAAACAGCCCGGGCAGACCAAGGCGGGATCCGCGGCCGGCGACGGGGGCGAGGGTGCGCTGTTCGGGAAAATCTCCCGGCAGCGCGGGCCGTTCCGGAAGGACGCAATCCACTTCACGGGTCGTTCCTTCCCGGTAGACCGTCATGTGGACCTGGCTGCCGACCTTCAAGGCGCTCATCACGTCAAACAGCGCATCGGACGAAACGAGCCGCACGCTGTTCACGCTTGTGATGATGTCGCCGCCGAGAAGGAAAGGCCGTTCATCGATCACCACCTCGAGGTGTCCCCCCTGCAGGCCGGCGCGTTCCGCCGGACTTCCCGGCTCCACCACTTCCACCAGGAGGCCGTCGACCAGGGGCATGCGGAACAGGTCGCGAAGGGCCCGGCTGACCAGTTGCCCTTGGACGCCCAGCCACGGGCGAACCACCCTTCCCTGGGTCTTTAGCGACGGCAGCACCGTCTTGGCCAGGTTGCTCGGGATCGCGAACCCGATGTTTTGGGCCTCCAGGATAACGGCGGTGGTGATGCCGATCACCTCGCCGCAGCGGTCGAGAAGAGGGCCGCCCGAGTTGCCGGGATTGATCGGAGTATCGGTCTGGATGAGGGGCTCTTGGAGCGAGAACAGAGTGTCCGGCAGAATGCGATTCATCGCGGACACGATCCCGCGGGTCAGGGTTTGGTCGAGGCCCAGCGGATTTCCCACCGCAAAGACCTCTTCACCGACACGGAGGCGGTCGGAGTCGCCCAGCGTCGCCGCCGGCAGCCGCCCGGAGGAGGGCGGCGTGATACGAACGAGCGCCAGGTCGAAGATCGGGTCCGCGCCGACCAATTGGGCCGGAAGGTTGGTGCCGTCGTCCAGCGTCACCGTAATCACCTGCCGGCCGTAGACGACATGGGAGTTCGTCAGGATCAGCCCGGATGAATCGATGAGGATCCCCGATCCGACCGCGTGGGACACGCGCTCGAGCGCGTTGTAGGGGTTGATCGTCGTTGTAGCGATGAAGACCACGGCGGGAGAGACCCGATCGAAAACGTCCGGGATGGATTCGGTGCATTCCGGATCCTTCGGCCGCTCCCCGGCCGCGTCCACGCGCACGGCGCTGGAGGAACTGAAGGCGCCGATCAAAAGCAGAATCCCCGCCATGGCCATCCCGCGAGTCCGGTCCTCCCTGCGGCGAAAATTCATCATGCTCGCGGTTCCGTCCTTACCAATTCCGCCCACCGTGTGAAGACCGAGCGACCGATGCCGCGGAGGCGGGTGAGGTGCTCTCCGGACTGTCGGAGGATCTCGCGACCTTCCAGGCCCTCGGTCTTCAGTTCATCCCGGAACGTTTCCACCATGTCCCGGATGCTTTCTTCGGTCACTTCCATATGAAACAGAACCCCGTAGGCCGAGCGGCCGTGGCGGAAGGCCTGGTGCGCCGTCAATTCCGACGAGGCCAGCGAAACCGAGCCCGAAGGCAGACCGAAGACATCGCCGTGCCAATGATAGGCCACAAAGGAAGGTTCCAGCTCGCCCCAGAGGGGATCGAGCCTCGCGGATTGCCTGAGCGTGATCGGATGCCATCCGATCTCTTTTTTCCTTCCCTTCGTGACCGGGGCGCCCAAGGCCGAGGCCAGCAACTGGCTTCCAAGACAGACCCCCAGGATCGGCTTGTCCTGCCGAAGCGCCTCTTCGATGAGTCGGAGCTCCTGCCGCAAGAACGGGTGGCGGTCCTGTTCATAAACCCCCATCGGCCCGCCCAAAACGATCAGGCCGCGAAAGTCCTCAAGGCCTCCCGGAATCGCCTGTCCGTCGAAGGGACGAACCACTTCATAAGGAATTTTCCTCGCGCCCGACCCTCCCGCGCCCAGCGCATCCGCGATGGTGCCGAGCGTCTCGCAACGGTGGTGTTGTATCGCCAGTATTTTTGGAACGGAGGCGGTCAATTCGGCTTACCGGGTGTTGGCCGCCGGAACCGACGAAACCTCCGGTTCCTCGTAGATCGCGACCCAGCCCGACGAATCCTTGAAAATGCGGATGCATTTGATCTTCCGCTCGGGCGTCAGGTCGAACCAATGGCGGGTATAGGCCGGGACCACCATCAGATCCCCGGCCACGACGGTGACGTCGAAGATCAGGTCCTTCTTCCGGATCGTAAAGACGCCGCTGCCGTCCACCACGAACCGGACTTCATCGTCCGTGTGGTGATGCTCCCGGCGGAATTTTTCCAGGATCGCATCGAGGTTCGGGGTGGCGCCGGACAAGACCACGACATCCTCCGTAATATATCCCTGTCGGGACTTGAGACCGGAGATCTCCGTCCCGTAGAGATTCAGGAGCGATTGCTGTTCTTCGGGCTTGAGCGTATAAGAATCTTTAAGGCGACCGTTGAGCCGCCCGACTCCCCAGAATTCATAGATCATCCCCTGGCCCTTCAAATAATCCGACACCGCACTTTTTTCGTCTAAAACCCGTCCATTCGAACGTATCGTGATCGTGGCCATCGAGACTCCTTTCGTTGGACCATTTAACTTTATTCAAAAGCCGCGCGGCGGTGAACTCCGCGCTGCGTGCATTAAAAATGTTTTCGCATTTACACCCTGCGGCACTTAATCCGAAAGTCCGCGAAAGCGCCCGTCCTTGAAGACGGGCGCCGCATGGCCGAAGGTTTTCTTCCGAAGAGCCTCCATATACTCCAGCGTGATGAGGCTCCGGCCTTCCTCCCGTGCCCGGCGTTCCACGCGCCCTCTGATCATCTTCTGAATAAAAAACGGAAGCCGCGAGAGCCGTTCGCCGGCTTCCTCGGACCAGATCAGATGAATCTCCTCCTCTTGCAACGGAACGATCCTCGGACCGCCCTTGGGAGTGTAAAGACACCAGATATCCTCATCCAGATAATCGTCGTGGGAGGCATAGGGCCGTGCGCGGCAGCCCCCGCACAACTCGGCATATTCGCAATCGCCGCATTTCCCTTTCAGTTTCGGTCGCCGCAGATCGTCGAAGACCGGGGAAGAATTCCACATGGTCGCAAAATCGTCATGACGAAGGTTCCCGATCGGGATCGGAATAAACGGACAGGGTGTCAGGTCCCCTTCCGGGGTGATCCGGGCATAGTGAGTTCCGGCCAGACAACCGCCGGCCTCGTAGCCTTGCGCCTTCGTGATCGGGCTGTCGGGGTTTTTCTCGTAGGCGATCCGCTTGAAATGCGGCGCGCACCGGGAACGGACGAACATTCCGGGATAACGCTCCTGAGCCTCCACCAGGGAACCCAGGACCTGCTCGTATTGCTCCGGCGTGATATCGGACATCCCCTCGCCCCGTCCGGTACAGACAAGGAAAAAAAGATTGAAGACGCGGGCCTTCTTCCGGTAGGCGAACTCCATGATGGCGGGGATCTCGTCGTAATTCATCCGGCTGACGGTCGTGTGGACCTGGAACATAAGACCGCTCCGGTTGCAGGCCTCGATCCCGTTCAGCGCCCCCTCGAGAGACCCGGGCCATTGACGAAAGGTGTCGTGTCGGGCGGGATCCAGGGAATCAATGCTGATCGACACGCCCATCACGCCGGAGGAGAGAAGATCCCGGACGCGGCGGTCCGTCAGGAGCGTCCCGTTCGTCCCGACCACCACCATGAACCCTTTTCCGGCGGCATACCGCGCGATCTCCGGCAAATCCTTCCGAAGCAGCGGTTCCCCGCCGGTCAGGACCAGGATGGCGGCCGGATTCACCCGGGCCATGCCGTCGATCGCGCGGTAGCCTTCCTCCGTCGACAGCTCATCCACCGATCCGGCGTCGCGCTCCCCGGCCGAAAGGTAGCAATGGGCGCAACGGAGGTTACAGCGTTTGGTGAGATTCCATGCGATCAGGAAGGGTTTGAATTCAGACATGTCGCTCCACTATATCTAGCCATATATATACCGGGTGATATCGATTTAATCCGATAAGGTACCGTAACCGCGAAACGGCGTCCATTCCCTCAAGGAGGTATTTATGACCGACAAATGGGGGGTGAGTCCGTAATCCATTCGGGGGGGGCCGAGCGGCGGGTTACCTCTCCGCCGGAGAATTCAGGATCGCTTTATTTGAACCGGAGACTGTCATTTATGTGGATATCCTCTCCCGCCACGATACGCCCCATCGCCGCGTCCTCGCCGACCTGATCAATGATGACCTCGCCCACAATCACCGGCGTGGGTTTTGGAATTTCACCCGTCTCGGGGTCGTTGACCTTATCCAGGTAGGCCTGGACGTATCCGGTCATGCCGACGACCAGGCCTTTATTGGAACCCCCGCTCAACGTGATGAGGCCGGCGTTCTTGCTGACGATTTTCATGTCGGGGACCCGGGGGACCGCTTTCGAGATCGCGACTCCCAGGGAATCGACGTCGTCCCGGGTGATCTCCATGGACCGACGGCCTTGAAAGCTCAAGGTATGCTGGTCGGCATACATCACGGCCTTGTTTCGGCTGAGCAGCCGAAGATCCATCACGATCGTCTTATCGACCCGGGAGAACCGCGTGACGGTCCCGGAAATAACCCCGTCGATCATTCGCTTGTCCATCAGGCTTTGGATCGCCTCCCCGGCCTCCTTGGCCGAGAGGCCCCGAAGGGGATCGCGCTCATAGAGGTCCAGCCGGCCCGATTTGAAGAGGACCGTCGTCAGGATATCGGGAATCGTCTTGACCAGATCGCCCGCCTGACCGGTCTGGTCCGTGAAATCCATGACCGCCACCCGGAATTTGAAGTTCTCGATCGCCACATCTTCCCGTGGACGGAAAGGCGCGGTCAGCGGCGGGGGAACGATGGCCCCGCATCCCCAGAACCACAGACCGCACATGAAAAGGAGGAGGCCTTTTCTCATGACCCGTCGTCGCATCTCCGTCCCCCGGATCGGCTCCATGGATTACTTGATCCGCGCTTTGGCCCATTCCCCGACATCGATCGGGTTGGCCAGTTCCGCGGCCTTCTTGTAAGCCTCCATCGCCTCCACCGGTTTCTTCATCAGATCATCACAGTAGCCCATCCAGGCATAGACATGGGAGTAGGACCACCGACTGGTGAGCAACGCGGTAAAGATCCGCATGGCCTTATCGCATTGACCCCGGCGCGCGGCGATTTCGCCGAGATAATAATAGCCCTGGGCATCCAAGCGCCGGGCGCTTAGGGCTTGCTGGACATAGCCCGTTGCGGTCACGAGTGATTTTTCGCGGGCTTCCGGACTCGTCCCCGGAAAGGTCGACTCGACGATGTGGGTGAAACCCATATTGAGGAGGGCGTACGGTTGGTCCGGTTTAATATCCAGGACGGCTTGGTAGCACATGCGGGCCCGAACCGCGTGAATCTCGCGAACCTGCAACCAAAAATCCGGCGGGGTTGGGTCGGCGGCCCTTTCTCGCATCATGAAGTCGCGATGGACGTCGCCGCGCCTCAGCAGGTCCTTGACGGGTTGGTCCTTCCTGCAATCGATGGGATAGTCTGCCTCGCGAACCGGGGGCGGCGCGGCGCAGGCCGTCAGCCAGAGCAGCAGGGACAGGCCGAAGAGACAAGGCATCCTGGAGCAGCGGATCGGGACAGGACTCATGGACTCCGACATCGACGGGCTCGTGCCTCCCGGAAAAATTGGCGACATGGTACCATGCGCAAAGGCGGAAGTCAATTAGAGGGGCTTGCGTCGCCGTTTCTTGCCATTTCCATTTCCGTCCATTATATTAGGGGACAATATAACCGAAAGGAGTGGCGTATGAAACAATGGCCTCGATCCCTTCTGGGCGTCTTCGCGTTGACGATGTTCTGGACCGGTTGCGTCAGCCAGCAGAGTTTTCAATCCGTGCTTCAGCAGTTGGAACGGGAACGTCAACAGAGCGAGCAGCTTCGCAAGGAAAACGATCAACTTAAATCGGACGCCGCGAAGCTCAGGGAAGACGCCGCCCGGCTGGCCGGGGACAACCAGGGTCTTTTGAAAGCGGCCCAGGATGATAAAACGAGGGCGGACGAACTTTCGGCCCAGGTGGAAAGCCTGTCCCGTGAGAACAAGGCCCTTATGAAGAAGAAAGGCGTCGTCATCAAGAAGCCGGACATGGCGTGGGCCAAAAGTCTCTCGGACGGATTTCAAAAGTCCTTTCGGGACGAAATACGAACCGGGAAGGCCCGGGTCAAGCAGACGGAGGATCGGCTGACCTTTGTCTTGGCGGAGCCGCTTTTATTCGATCAAGACGACGTGGAGATCACCCAGGAAGGGGAAGATGTTCTTGTCAAACTCGGCGAGGTCCTGGCCAGGTCCAAAGGCCGACAGATTGTGATCGGAAGCCATATGGATGACGCCCCGATCGCCGCCTCCATGGCCAAGGATTTTCCCACGGCCTGGGAGTTTACCGGAACGAGGGCCGTATCGGTGGTCCGTTTCCTTCAGGAAGAGGGCAAGATCAACGGAAATTGGTTGAGCGCGGCGGCCTACGGTTCGACACGGCCGATCGCGAGCAATGCGACGGATTCCGGGCGGGCCCAGAACCGGAGGATTGAGGTCGCTCTGTTGCCGTAAGCGACAAGCCCGGAGGGGTTTCAGGATTCCGCTTCGATCGGGACAAGGGTCAAACGTGGGCGGGATTAATTCTTCAGAATGACCTCGGCATCAACAAAATGCTCGAAATTCCGGCCGGCCTGGTTTCCTTCGATGTGATAGACCCCCTGGACGAGGGCCCGGTCTCCTTCCCGCACTTTGGGTATGGTGGAGATGTAAACCTGGACCGGTTTCACCTTTTCGGAGGATGTGGGGGAATCCTCTTCCAGGACGATCATCAAATACTCGCTCCCTCGCCGGCCCACCTGCATTTGCATGGATCGTACGCGCCCGGTCACGACAACCCGATGCCCGTCGTATTGTTTGGGGTCTGAAGCCAGGTCGCTCACCGTGGCCTGCATCGGCAGCTCTTTGGGAAACCCATAGGTCGGGGGATGGCCCCGGAACACCAGCAGGACAAGGAGCGAAAGGAAAAAGGTAAGGCCCGCCCGGGAAAATGCGCGCCTGCGCTCTCTGTCATGCGGTTCCAAGCATTCTCGATTCACAGGACACCCTTCTCAAACGGTTCGTCTTCTGATAAAATGGATTTCCAATCTTCCTCTTCACCCTCAAATCCGTCAGGGATGGCGATGAAAACGGGAAATTCTTTTCTTCGGCACTTCTTTGTGTTCGCACCCTTATTATACACCCTAACCGCCGTACTGAACAGCCCGGAAGCGGGAGCGACGGAGAGGATGGCCCGCGCGCCGATCCGGCTGGCGCAGGTAACGGATAATCCGCAAACCAACAGTAATCTATTGGTCGAACTTTTTCTGGCCAGGGAACGGAAGGCGGATCTGGACACGATCAAGAAAGCGTTCGGGGCCCTGGGAGTAACCCGAATCCGACCCCAATTTTTCCGGCTCGGGAATCCGCCTGAAAACATCGCGATCGGGAAAGACGTCCCGGCCGACGTCGCCCGGCTGGCCATCCGGCTGGCGGTCGAATACAATCGGGACATCAAATATCTTCTTCCCGAATACCGATTCTTCCCGGACCAAATCGTAATTGGGTCTTCCGCTTACGACGAAAAATCCCAGATTCCGATCCGACCGGAGGACCTGGAAAAATTGTCCGATCCCGCGCTTACCACGCGGGAGTTTCACGAGCTCTACCGGCATCTCACGGGCGAAGACAAACGCCTTCCGACCTACCTGAAATAAAGGAAAAGGGGCAGAGGGCCTTCCGCCCCCTGCCCCTTCATTACATCTTTGTTCGAACGGTTTTCTACCGGCCCTTCTCCAGCATGGAAACCGGAACGGCATTTCCGTCGGTCGGGATCTCGGCCGTCCGGCCGCTCCCCTCCCCGCTGTTCAGCGGAAGGATCCGTCGATCCCCGACGGGCAATACCCGCAGATAACCCCACTGCCCGGCCTGCGCATAGGGCATCCGGTGATTCTCCCAGACATAATCGCCGGGAATATGGGTCGGCCCGCCGGCGCCTTCCTTAATAAACACATCCAGATATTCCGATCCGCCGAACTGAAGGCTGCTCAACATATCCGCGCCCTCCATATTCGGCTTGAACGGCCATTCATGCCCTTCGATGCTGAAGATCTGGTTCTGCTCGTTGAAGGCCCCGAACACATGGATCCGGACCGGGTCCCCCGCATGCGCCAGGATCGTCGGCGTCACCGGCTCCGATTCCCCCGTCACGCAGGCCGTGAACATATTCCCCTCCTCGCAGCCCTTGTCCTCGCGATAGGACCACGGCTCGCTCCGGTAATTCACCCCCGTCAAGCCCGCGATCTGCTGGATGTAGGGCATGAAGGAGGTCCCGATGATGTTGTCCTCGTCCTGGAAGAACAACGAGGCGTCCCGGAAGTCCGAACGATTCGCGTTCTCCGGAATCGACCGGTCCACGAGCACATCCGCCTCCCAGGCGTTCTTCAGCGTCACATCCTCTCCCGTCTTCGGGTCCCGGTACTTCGAACCCTTCGGGCCCACGATGATCGCCCCGAACAGCCCGTCCCTCAC
>DATKAN010000019.1 GCA_035498035.1 Nitrospiria bacterium | reverse complement strand
AGAATAGAATGTTGAAATTAGCCGTTGTATTTTTTGTGATAGCAATAAGCTGCACGACAATTTTACTCATAGAACCCCAAGTTCCTATGGCAGCGATGGAAAGTATATCAGGTATCTGGTCACAGCGTGTTGTTGATCGTGTGGGAAATTTAGAAGAGTATGATATGGTCGTGATAGAGTTTCTGAAGAATGAGCCACAATGGGCATTAATTGGCGTGGGGGGAGGAAATCTGCCACGCTATGGATTTTCTTTCCTTCCGAATGATCCCTCTTTGCTGGGATATATGATGAACCCTACATGGGATGCTAAAGCTGGCCTACTTAAGATAATAGGGTCTTATGGGATAGTCGGCGTTTGTATTATTGGATTAATTTTATGGAAATTAATGCGCATGCATTTGTCTGGAATCCAATACCAACCTTCTTGGAAACGTAGAATCTTGATCAGCTCGGTAGCCATTGTTCTATTTGTCTCAATAATTCATGCTGGACGAGCAATAGATGATTATTTCTGGCTGACTGTCGGTATTGCTGCAGCACTGGCTCGATTGTATCCGAATATTTCGGACAAGGTCGAGTTACATTCGAAAATTTAATCGTCTAATGAGAATCCTTCATATAATACCTGCTTATAAACCTGCACATGTTTACGGCGGACCGGTAGAATCAACCTTTTATCTGTGTCGTTACTTGGCGGTTAATGGTTGTGATGTCCGTGTTCTGACAACGGACGCAAATGGCCCCAAAGCGGTCTTGGATGTGAAGACGGATCATGAGGTACAGATAGCCACAGGTGTACGTGTTCGATATTGCCACAGATGGATAGGCAATTCGGTTACGCCCACCCTATTACGATTATTGCCTTCCTATATTCATTGGGCCGATGTGGTTTATTTGTCGGCAGTGTACTCTTTTCCGACCATCCCAACTCTATTTCTCTGCAAAATCTCGGGTAAGCCGTTAGTCTGGTCGCCACATGGGGCGTTGCAGCGGTGGAAAGGTTCCACGCACCCAATGTTGAAGGCTGTATGGGAATGGGTGTGTCGGATGGCGGCTCCTAAAAAATTAACACTGCATGTTACTTCGAAAAAAGAGGCAAAGGATAGCCTGGAACGGCTTCCCGATGTCGAAATAGCTGTCATCCCTAACGGCATAGAAATTCCGGACCAACTAACCCGCGTTCCTAGAAGCGGAGCGCTCCGTCTGCTTTACCTGGGTCGACTTCATCCCATAAAAGGCATTGAAAACATTTTGGCATCCTGCAAGCTTCTGAACAGTTTTTCAAGTGTCACCTGGTCGCTCACGATTGCAGGGTCCGGCGATCTTGATTATGTCGAGTCTCTCCGAGTCCGAATAGAAGACCTTATGTTGGCACGGCAGGTACAGATGGTTGGAGCAGTGGAAGGAGAAATTAAGCAAAGTCTTTTTGAGAATACAGATATTGTTATAGTTCCTTCCCATACCGAGAACTTCGGAATGGTGATAGCCGAAGCCCTGGCACACGGCGTGCCGGTGGTCGCTAGCAAAGGAACGCCGTGGAAACGGGTGGAAGAAATAGGGTGCGGTCTTTGGGTGGAAAATGATCCGGAAAGCCTGGCAAAAGCAATCGAACGCATGACCAGAATGCCCTTGCGCGAGATGGGGGAACGAGGCCGAAAGTGGATGCAAAATGATTTCACTTGGGATTCCAAGGCAAAGAGTATGATTAAACTCTTCCGGAGCCTTGTAGGTTAGCTGAAAGCCAGTCATGGAATTTCCAAAACCAAAAATCTGCATCGTATCTTCTTGTGGCGGACATCTGACCGAAGTTCGTGCGCTGAAACCGGTCTATGATCGTTATGAACATTTTTATGTCTTGAACGACCGTGTTTTGCTACCGAAGGATATGGAGGGGAAAACTTATTTCATTCGGCACTCGGAACGTGATTGGCTATTTTGGGTGAATTTGTGGGAGGCCTGGCGCATCCTTAGTAAAGAACGTCCGAGAATTATACTGAGCACTGGCGCAGGGCCTGTAGTGCCGTTTTCTATTGCGGGGAAATTTTTTGGTATCCGTACGATATTTATCGAAACGTTCAATAGGGTAACAGAACCGTCCCTTTCGGGACGGATAATGCATCGATTGGCCGACCGGTTCTTCTATCAATGGCCGTCGTTGAAAAAGATTTTCCCGAACGGGATTTACGGAGGGCCGCTAGTATGATCCTTGTTACTGCGGGCAATGCGACCCAGGGATTCAGGCGTCTATTTGAAGCTGTCGATAAGCTTTCGAGCGAAGGTGCGTTCGGAGATGATGTTGTCATTATTCAGTCCGGAAACGACTCAAGTTTTCGGGCGTCGCAATGTAAACAGGTGGATTTTTTCCCATTGGAACAATTCCCTCATGCGGTTCGTGATGCCGACCTTATCATCTGCCATGGAGGAGCCGGTACGCTCCATCATTGTTTTGCGGCGGGTAAAGTGCCAGTTGTGATGCCACGTCGGGTAAAGTACGGCGAGATTTTAGATGATAATCAGATCGGACTGGTCAAGGCGCTTGCGGCGGAGGGGCGGGTGATTCCGGCGTATGAGGCTGAAGATCTACCCGCTGCAATTGCTGAGGCACGGTGGCGGAATAAACAGCCGGTGCCGCCTCCGCCCTCAAGAATGTTGGAACTGGTCGCTCGGGCAATCGAAGAGTTGACGAATCAAAAACAATGATCATCCCTTGTTCGTAGCGGGACAGGCTGTTTTTGGTCATTCTATTTGAGGCCCGTCGGATTTTGAGGAAAGAACGACCAGGGTTGATTTTAGGCTCACGGATTCGTTGTATCGTTCCTTTTGGCTGGGAAGCAATATAATGGGGGTTGCATCATTATATATAGTGTCGTCTGCGAGGGGGCCAAAACAAGTACGGCTGGTGGGTTCGGTGGGAGGGAATCGGGTCTGGGAATGGGTAGGAGTTCACAGGGAGGATTGACCTCGAAACAAACTTCGGGGCTTGAAAGGGGGTGGTCATTTGCCTAAGAAGAAAGCGGCCGCAAAGAAGAAGAAGGCCACGGCCAAGAAAAAAAAGGCCAAGAAAAGGACCAGAAGGTAGAACATGCGGAGATGCGGCGGCCGGCGTGGCGGTGTCGTGGATGCCGTCACGGCCGGGCCTGCCGTCATGAGCTAAAAGGGAATTAAAATTGATCATACTCGGTATAAACGCATACCACGCCGATGCGGCTGCGGCGATTGTCGTGGACGGAAAGCTGATCGCGGCGGCGGAGGAGGAGCGGTTCCGGCGGATCAAGCACTGGGCCGGGTTTCCGGCCGAGGCGATCCGGTACTGTCTTTCCGAGGCCGGCGTCTCGATCCATGACGTGGATCATGTCGCGGTCTCGCGCGACCCGAAGGCCCATTTCTGGAGAAAGGTCCTTTTCGCCCTGGGCCATCGGCCGAAATGGTCGTATCTGGCCGACCGGATGCGCAACCGCTCGCGCGTCGGGAATATAAAGGGCGTAATGAGTAATGAGTTGGGAGCGAGGGGTGAGGAGATAAAGGCCCGGGTACATCATATCGAACATCACCGGGCGCATATGGCCTCGGGATTTTTCGTCTCGCCGTTCGACCGGGCCGCGGTCGTCTCGGTGGATGCACTGGGGGATTATACCAGCACGATGTGGGGGATCGGGGAAGGCAACAGGATTGATGTAAAAGGCAACATATTGTTCCCGCATTCGCTCGGATTTCTCTACACCGCCGCGACGCAATATTTGGGATTTCCGAAATACGGCGACGAGTACAAGGTGATGGGCCTGGCGGCGTACGGGGAGCCGGAGTACCCGGACGCCTTCCGGAGGATCATCCGTTTAAAAAAAGACGGGACCTTCGAGCTCGATCTGCGCTTCTTCCGCCATCACACCGGGGGCGTCCCCATGACCTGGGAGCGCGGCGAGCCCGCGGTCGGGCCGATCTATTCGGACCGGTGGGAATGCCTGCTCGGCCCGGCCCGGAAGCCGGACGAGGAAGTTACATCACGCCATCAGAACATCGCGTCCTCATTGCAGGTCGTATTCGAAGAGACCTACTTTTCCATTCTCAACAAACTCTATGAACGCACCAAACTCCGATCGCTCTGTCTTTCCGGCGGCTGCGCGATGAACAGCGTCGCCAACGGCAAGATCTCCGACCGGACGCCGTTCGAGAAGATTTATATTCCGCCCGCGCCGGGCGATGCCGGCACAGCGGTCGGGTCCGCCTACGACGTCCATCATCGCGTCCCCGGCCTTCCCCGCTCCTTCGTGATGGACCATGCCTTCTGGGGCCCGCAATTCGGCGAAGCCGATTTGAGCAAGGAGTTAGGAGTGAGGAGTGAGGAGATGAAAGAGCGGGGATGCATCGTGACCGAAATCGGCGACGAAGACGAGCTCTGCCGGAGGACGGCGCGGGCGATCGCGGACGGGAAGGTCGTCGGCTGGTTTCAGGGCCGCATGGAATGGGGGCCGCGGGCGCTCGGAAACCGCAGCATCCTGGCCGATCCCCGTCGCGCCGACATGAAGGACGTCCTCAATGCGCGCATCAAGCGGCGCGAGGCCTTCCGTCCCTTCGCGCCGTCGATCCTTGCGGAGGCGGCCGGCGATTATTTCGAGAAGAGCACCCCCGACCCCTTCATGCTCAAGGTCTACCCGGTCAAAAAAGAGAAACGGTCCGTCATCCCGGCCGTGACCCACGCGGACGGCACCGGACGGTTCCAGACGGTGGACCGCGCGACCCATCCGGGGTACTGGAAGCTGATCAAGGCCTTTGAAAAACTCACCGGCGTCCCGGTCCTGCTGAACACCTCGTTCAACGAAAACGAGCCGATCGTCGCCCGCCCGGAAGAGGCGGTGGACTGTTTTCTCCGGACGAAGATGGACCGGCTGGTGATGGGGAATTTCTGGATTGAAAAGGCGTAAGGAGTAAATAGTGAGGAGTGAGGAGAGAAAGCAACGGGGCGTATACGTTCTCCTTACTCCTGACATGTTTTAGCCCATGAAGATCCTTTTCGTCAATCGCTACTTTTATCCCGATCCCTCCGGGACGAGCCGGATGCTGACGGATCTCGCGACCGATCTCTCCCGCGCCGGCCATCGCGTCACCGTGATCGCGGGCGATGCCGCCTCCGACGACGCGGCCGCGCGGTATCCCGAAAGGGAAATGCGCGGGGGCATCCGGGTCCGCCGCGTTCGGGCCTTGCGGCTCGACCGCCGTGCGGTGTGGCGTTGGGTCCTCAACAGTATTTCCTTTTATCCGCGGGCCTTGATCGAGGCCCTCCGGCTTCCGAGACAGGACGTCGTCGTTTTTCTGAGCGATCCCCCGCTCCTCTTCGCCCTCGGGCCGATTCTCCGTCTTTTGAAGGGCTCCGCGTACGTCTGCTGGTGCCAGGACGTCTATCCGGAGGTCGCGGTCCGTCTCGGGATCCTCCGCGAGCGATCCGCTGTCGCCATGTTTTTAAAGTTTCTGTCCCTCCGGGCGCTCCGGGCGTCGGACGGGGTGATCGCCGTCGGCGAGTTCATGTCGGATCTTCTTCAAGTCCGGGGGGTCGATCCCGAAAAAATCCGGGTCGTTCACAACTGGGCCGACGGGGAGCGGGTCCGCCCCGTCCTGCCCGAGACCAATCCATTCCTGGACGGGCACGGCCTGCGGAACAAATTCATCGTTCTCTATTCGGGCAATATGGGACTGGCCCATCCCTTCGAAACCGTACTGAACGCGGCCGAACGGCTGAAAGCCCATGATGACATCGTGTTCCTCTTCATCGGCGGCGGGAAGAAACAAAAAGAGGTGGAAGAGCGATCGCGCGGAGGGTCGAATATGAAATTTCTTCCCTTCCAGGCCGAGGACGATCTGGCCTTCAGTTTGAGCAGCGGCGACCTCCATCTGATTACGCTCCGGCCGGGCCTGGAAGGGTTGATCGTTCCCAGCAAGCTGTACGGCGCGCTGGCGGCCGGGCGGCCTATCCTTTATATCGGTCCCGCGGAGAGCGAGACGGCCCGCGTGGTCGAGGAGGGAAAGTGCGGGTTTGTAATCGAGCCGGGAGATGTCGGGGGGTTCCGCCGGGCCGTTATGGAACTGTACGGGGAACCGGAAAGGCGCCGGCTTTTCGGCGAAAGGGCCCGCAAGGTTTTTGAGACGCGGTTCGACCGTTCGGACGCGACGCGGCGGTTCGGGCTCACGCTGCAAGGCCTCATCGAAAAAGCCCGTCCGGCCTCAAGATTGAAACGTGCACTCGACATCGGTCTCTCCGGGATCGGTCTGATCGGCTCCTCGCCGCTCTGGGCGCTCTTCGCCGCGTTGGTCAAGCTGGAGGACGGCGGGCCGGTTTTCTACCGACAGGAGCGGGTCGGCAAAAATGGAAAGATTTTTCAGGCCTTGAAATTCCGCTCGATGGTCCCGAATGCCGAGGCGGGGCGCGGGCCGGTCCAGGCGGCCTATGACGATCCCAGGGTTACGCGGGTCGGCCGGTGGCTTCGGGCCACCGCGATGGACGAGCTTCCCCAGCTCTGGAATATCTTCCGGGGCGACATGAGTTTCGTGGGACCGAGGGCGCTGAGGCGGGTCGAGATCGAGGTAAAAGGCCTAAGGATGGAGCGGGAAAGAGCCGTCCGCAATTTAAAAAGTGGTATTGTTGATGCTAAGAAGGATGAAATATTTGAAGTAAGTGGGTTAGTCCATAAAGAAATGGATGAATTCAAAGAACAGAGTGGGATAAATCGTCTAAACAGCGTTATTCCCAATTTTCATCTCCGCCACCGCGTTCTGCCCGGCCTAACCGGGCTGGCCCAGATCTACGCGCCGCGGGACGCGACGCGTCGGCAAAAGCTTCGCTACGACCTGCTTTACGTACGGTCCCGTTCATTCTGGCTCGACCTCCGACTGATCGCGCTCTCCTTCCGGATCACCTTCCGCGGCAAATGGGAAGCACGGGGGAAAAAGGTTTAGGTGCGGAGGTAGGGGCAGACCCGTGTGCCTGCCCTGATCAGGGGCAACCCCTACGTGTTCTATGGTTCGAAAAATCATTGACGCCGCGCGCGGGGACAGTTAAGATAGCGGCCCATCAAGCGGAGGAAGCGGATGCGCGATGTCGTGATCGTCGGGGCCGGGCCGGCCGGTTCCGCCATGGCCCGATCCCTGGCCGAAGAGGGGCTGGACGTTTTATTGTTTGAGGAGCATGCCGAGGCGGGCGACGGCGTGATCTGCACCGGGGTGATCGGGCGGGAGGCCTTTGAGCGCTTCGACCTTCCGAACGGGGCGATCCTCGGCCGTATCGATCGGGTCCGTTTTCATTCCCCGTCGGGAAAAACGGTCGATTACCGGGCGGGTTCGCCGCTGGCGATGATCGTCTGCCGCAAGAAATTCGATTCCGCGCTGGCCCGCCGGGCGGTGGAGGCCGGGGCCGAGCTCCGGACCGGAAGCCGGGTCCGGAATATCGCCGTCGGGACGGAGGGCGTGCGGGTGGAGTGGCTCCGGGACGGCGAGCCGCACGAGCTTCGCGCGCGGCTGTGCGTGCTCGCGACCGGCTTCGGGTCCGGCCTGATCCGGCGCTGCGGTTTCCCGGGCCCCCGGCACCGCGTCCAGGCCGCGCAGGCCGTGATTCCGTTCCGGGATCGGAAGGAGGCCGGGATCTATCTCGGCGCCCGCTTCGCGCCCCGGGGCTTCGGCTGGTCGGTCCCGATCGGCGGCGGCCTCGCCCGGATCGGGGTCGTCACGGACCGCCTGGCGGCGCAATACCTTCGGCGGATCCTCCGGCGGACGGAAGTCCGGTCGCTTCGCACGGCGGACACCGGCGGCGCCGTACGGATCCAGGCCTGCCCCATTCCGGTGGGCACGCTCGACGAAACGGTCGCGGACCGCTTGATGGTCGTGGGGGAGGCGGCGGGCCAGGTGAAGACCACGACGCAGGGGGGGATTTACTACGGGCTGCTCTGCGCCGAGACGGCGGCCCGGGCGGCGGTCGGGGCCTTCCGCGCGGGCGACCTCTCGCGCGCGGCGCTCTCGCCCTACGACCGGAGCTGGCGGGCCCGCCTCGGGGCCGAGCTGCGGCTGGGCCTCCTGCTTCGGGAGTTCTATTCGGGGCTATCGGACCGGCAGGTGGACCGCCTCTTCGACCTCGCCGGCCTCGAGGGCGTGCTTCCCCTGATCGAGCGCAAGGTCCATTTTGACTGGCACGGCCCGGTCATCCGCTCGGTCCTGAACGACGGTTTTCTCGGCGCGGCCGTCCGCTCGATGCTGGGCGTGGCGCCGCTTCCGACAGTATGATGCCGTTGCCTCTGTTGTATTAAATCCCTTCTGGTTTGATCCATCATGCTCCGGCCTCCAGCCCTCGCCGGGGGATTCCGAAACCGACCCAATGCGTTCGAGGGAGATCGGCTCGTGAATCGGTTTGGGATTGGCCGGGGAAGCGGCCGTTACCGCATCCCCGGCGGTGGTTTGAGTATTGCGACGTCCTCAAGCGCCGGGTCCCTTCCTCCACCCCCCGGCTTCGGGCCGTCGGCCGGAGCAGACAAGACACGGCTGAGACCTCCCTGCTCCTGCGGCTTTTATTTGACCCGACTAAGGCTCGGCCGCTAAATTCCGGCAAGGTGAGGCAGCCGAAATTTACCTCGATGTTTATCGAGGCCGCGCCCTACGCCAAGTCGGGTGCCCAAATAAAAGCCGAGGTCGCCGTCCGGTCAACAGCCGCGCCTTGTCTGTTCACATGACTAAGCGCTCAGGCAGGGAGTCCCCGGATCCGGGATTATTCTTCCACAATCCTTCCGTCGACCATGTGGACGAGCCGGTCGGCCTGGGCCGAGAGCTTCTCGTTGTGGGTGACGAGGACGAAGGTGTGGCCGAGCTGTTTGTTGAGCCCCCGCATCAGGGCGAAGACCTCGTCCGAGGTGTGGCTGTCGAGGTTTCCGGTGGGCTCGTCGGCCAGGACGAGGCCGGGTTTCAGGATCAGCGCGCGCGCGACGGCGACCCGCTGCTGCTCGCCGCCGGAGAGCTCGCCCGGCCGGTGGTGGAGCCGTTCTCCGAGGCCGACCGCGTTCAACAGCGCGCCGGCCTCCTTCGCGGCCGCCGGCCATTTCCAGCCCTGGATCAGGCCCGGCATCATCGTGTTCTCGAGCGCCGTGAATTCCGGGAGAAGATGATGGAACTGGAAGACGAATCCAATCCGCCGGTTCCGGAACGCGGCGAGCTGGTTGTCGGTGAGCGCGAACAGGTCCTCCCCCTCGAAGGCGACCGTGCCCGAGGTCGGCCGGTCCAGCCCGCCGAGCAGGTGAAGCAGCGTGCTCTTTCCGACGCCCGACGCCCCGACGATGCAGAGCATCTCGCCCTTCGAAACCTCCAGATTGATCCCTTTGAGGATCGGCAGCGGCTGGGGCATGAGGAACGTCTTGGTGAGGTTGGTGACCTTGATCATTCGTACCTCAGCGCCTCCGACGGGTTCAGGCGCGCGGCCTGCCAGGACGGGAAGAGCGTCGCGATGAAGCTGATCGTGACGGCCGAGAGCGAGACGAGGGTCACGTCGACCGCCCGGATCGTGACCGGGAGGTGGCTGATGTAATAGACGTCGCTGGGCAACGTGTAGAAGGCGTGCAGGAGGTAGCAGACGAAATAGCCCAGCGGGATCCCGATGATCGTCCCGATGCCCCCGATCACCAGCCCGTCCACCATGAAGATCCGCATCACCTCCCGCCGCGTGGCGCCCATCGCCTTGAGGATCGCGATCTCGCGGCTCTTCTCGACCACGATCATCGTGAGCGTCCCGACGATGTTGAAGGAGGCCACGAGGATGATCAGGATCAGGATGACGAACATCATCATCTTTTCGAGCTGAAGGGCCGAGAACAGATTTTTATTGAGCCGCATCCAGTCGCGGGCCCAGTAGGGAAATCCCAGCGCGTCCTCGATCGTCTTCGCGATCCGGTCGGCCCGGAAGATGTCGTCCACCTTGACCTCGATGCCCGTCACGGTGTCGCCCAGGTTGAAGAAGTCCTGGGCCGTCCCGATCGAGATGTAGGCCAGCGACGAGTCGTATTCGTACATGCCGGAGTCGAAGATCCCGACCACCTCGAACTTCCGGATCTTCGGGATGATGCCCAGCGGCCCCGGCGTTCCGGTGGGGGAGACGACGTTGATCATGTCGCCTGAAAAGGTCCCGAGCCGCGCGGCCAGCTCCTTGCCCACGATGATCCCGGGGGGAATCGGCTGTCCGTCGGCGGACTTCCCCGGCGGCTTGGCGATGTCCGACAGCGCGCCCTGAACCAGATTCTTCTGGATGTCGGTGACGGTCGGCTCCAGCGCCGGATCGATCCCCCTTAGGACGACGCCCGAGACGCTGCCCCCGGCGGTGAGCAGGACCTGGTTGTAGATGAACGGGGTCGCCGCGAGAACGTGCGGGACCTTCTTGACCCGGTCGAGCGCGGCGCGGTAGTCCTTCATCGTGTCGCGCGTGCGGTCGGAGATCACGATGTGCGAATTCGTTCCGAGGATCTTGTCCCGGAGGTCCTCCTTGAACCCGGTCATGACGGCCAGCGTGGCGATCAGCGCGGCCACGCCCAGCGTCACCCCGCCGATCGAGATGAAGGTGTTGAGCGAGATCGACCGGTGCCGCCGCTTGCCCTTGAGGTAGCGCAGGCCGATGAATAATTCGTAGGGCAGCATCACGGTTTCTCCTGCGCGTCCGGAAGGCGGGCCGGACGGAGCTGGGGGAAGAAGATCACGTCCCGTATCGAGGTCTGGTTGGTCAGGAGCATCACGAGGCGGTCGATCCCCACGCCCTCTCCGGCGGTCGGGGGCATCGCGTGCTCCAGCGCGCGCAGGTAGTCTTCATCCATTTGATGCGCCTCGAGATCCCCGGCCGCGCGGCTTTTCACCTGGTCCTCGAAGCGCCGGCGCTGATCCAGGGGGTCGTTCAGCTCCGAGAAGGCGTTGGCGAGCTCCAGCCCGGTGACGAACAGCTCGAAGCGGTCGGTCAGCTCCGGATCGGACTCCTTCCGCTTGGCCAGCGGCGAGATCTCGGTCGGGTAGTCCGTGATAAAGGTCGGCTGGATCAGCGAGGGTTCCACGCGGGCCTCGAACAGCGCCTGTTGAAGCTTTCCCATCGGCTCGTTTCCCTTCGCCGGAATCTTGTTCTGAGCGAGGAAGTCGAGAAGTTTTTGACGGTTTTCCAATACGGACCGGTCGGGGACGATCGCCCGGATCGCTTCCCGAAACGGGATCCGCTTCCACGGGGGCGTCAGGTCGATCGTGTGATCCTGATAAGCAAACGTCAAGCCGCCCAGCACCCGCCCCGCCACGAAGCCGAACAGCGCCTCCGTCATCGCCATCAGGTCCTGGTAATCGGCGTAGGCCTGGTAGAACTCGAGCATCGTGAATTCCGGATTGTGAACGGTCGAGATCCCCTCGTTCCGGAAGTTCCGGTTGATCTCGTAGACCCGCTCCAGGCCGCCCACGATCAGCCGCTTCAGGTAGAGCTCCGGGGCGATGCGCAGATAAAGATCGATCCCCAGCGTGTTGTGGTGCGTGATGAAGGGCCGCGCGGCCGCGCCGCCGGGGATCGGCTGCATCATCGGCGTCTCGACCTCGAGGAAGCCCCGTTCGTTCAAAAACTCCCGGACGGCCGCGATGATCCGGCTGCGCTGGAGGAAAACCCGGCGGACGTCGGGATTGCTGATCAGGTCGAGATAACGCTGGCGGTAGCGGATCTCCACGTCCGTCAGTCCGTGCCATTTCTCGGGCAGGGGACGGAGCGACTTGGCGAGCAGCGTAAGGGTCTCGACCTGGACGGTCAACTCCTCCGTCTTCGTCCGGAACAGCCGGCCGGAGACGCCGAGGATGTCGCCGAGGTCCATCTGTTCGAAGACCGCGACGCCCGGGGCATCCAATTGTTCTTTTTTAAAATAGACCTGGATGCGTCCCGTCCCGTCCTGAATATGGGCGAAGGCCGCCTTGCCGAAGCGCCGCAGCGCTACGACGCGTCCGGCCAGCCGGCAGGGGACGGACCGGCTCTCCAACGCCTCTTTGGTTGCGGCGGCGTATTTTTCAGACAACGCGAGGGCGGTGTCGGTCGCCTCGAAGCGGCGGCCGTACGGGGCGATGCCGGAGGCCTTGAGCTCGTCCGATTTCTTGAGCCGCTGGAGATACTGGTCGTTTTGTTCTTCCATTTTCATAGGGGCTCACGTCGCCCCCTCCACCGGCAAAGCGGCTCCAATGAGCTCGCCGAAGTCCTCCCCCGCTTTGCCCGCCGATTAAAAATCGCTTTCGTTTCAGGTCGTCGGATTATACTGATTTTCCGATGAAGACGTCAATTCGATGCATTGGTTTTGTAGGGGCGCACGGCCGTTCCCCCCTACGGGGATGCTACCCGGTCGTCTTTGCCGCCTTCATCGACTGGACGAGGTAGGCGTTGATGAAGACGTCGAGGTCGCCGTCCATCACGGCCGAGACGTTTCCGACCTCGGTGTTCGTCCGGTGATCCTTGACCATCTGATAGGGCTGGAAGACGTAGGAGCGGATCTGGCTGCCCCAGGCGATCTCCTTTTTTTCGCCCACGATCGAGCTCATCTCCTTTTTCTTTTTTTCCTGCTCCAGCTCGTAGAGCTTCGCGCGAAGAAGCTTCATCGCCATCGAGCGGTTCTTGTGCTGCGAGCGTTCGGTCTGGCAGGCGACCACGATGCCGGTGGGGATGTGCGTCAGCCGTACGGCCGAGGAGACCTTGTTCACGTTCTGGCCGCCCGGACCGCTCGACCGGAAGGCATCCATCTTGATCTCCTGCTCGTCCAGCTCGAGCTCGGCGTCGTCCTCGATCTCGGGATAGACGAAGACGGAGGCGAACGACGTGTGGCGGCGCTTGTTGGCGTCGAAGGGCGAGATCCGCACCAGACGGTGCACCCCGGCCTCGGCCTTGAGCTGGCCGTAGGCGTAGTCGCCGATCACCGAGAAGGAGGCGCTCTTGATCCCGGCCTCCTCGCCGGGTTGCAGGTCGATCAACTCGGTCTGAAAGCCGCTGCGCTCGGCCCAGCGGGTGTACATCCGGAAGAGCATCTGGGCCCAATCCTGGGATTCGGTCCCCCCCGCGCCCGGATGAATCGTGACGATGGCGTTGTTCGGATCCTTCTCGCCGGACAGGAGCATCTCGATCTCCCGGTGGCGGATCGCTTCCTGGAGGGATTTAAGCGACTGCTGGATCTCGGAATGGACGGAGGCGTCGGCCTGTTCTTCGGCGAGTTGGAGCAGCACCGAGAGATCCTCCCGCGACCGCTCCAGCTCGTCCCATTTCTTCAGGGTCTTTTCGAGGCGGGTCTTCTCCTGGACGAGATGACGCGCGGCCGCCGCGTCGTTCCAGAAATCGGGCGCGGCCATCCGGGATTCGATCTCACGGAGCCGTTTGTGAAGGTTCGGGAAGTCAAAGATGCCCCCGAAGTTCGCTCAGTCGGTTCTCGAGCAGGTTCAACTGGGATTTCTCTTCTTCAAGCATAGGAAAACTCCTCTCCTTGCGGCCGGGTTCGGACCGCCGTATAAATCATGAACGACGCCATTATAGCACAGACATAGGCGAAAATGTCACCGTGCCGGGTGTAGAACGTGGTCTGGGTGCGCAGCCGGAGGGCGTCGGCCTGCGCCGCCTCGACGAAGATCGGGCTGGTCTTCTGGATCCGCCCGCTCCGGTCGATGAAGCCGGAGACCCCGGTGTTGGCCGCGCGCGCGAAGGGGACGCGGTTCTCGACGGCCCGGAGGACGACCATCGAGAAATGCTGGTAGGGCGCGGAGGAGTCGCCGAACCAGGCGTCGTTCGTGATCGTGATCATCAGTTGCGCCCCGTGTTTGACGAAGCGCCGGACGAGGTCCGGGAAGATCACCTCGAAACAGATCACCGTGGCGATCTTGGGGGAAGGGCCCGCCTGCGCCGTCTGTTGCGATTCATCCACGGACGGCAGCGTCATCACCGTGTAGTCCTCCCCAGGGAGAAAATCGCCGATGCCCTCCGCCATCTTGTTGACGAAGAAAAGAAGCCGCTCCAGGGGAACGTACTCCCCGAAGGGGACGAGGTGCATCTTGTCGTAGCGTCCCAGCAGGCGTCCGTCGGCCGACAGGAAATAGGCGCTGTTGAACAAGCGGAGCTGATTCCCGACGGTCGTCACGGCCGGGCTTCCGAAAAGCAGCGGGACGCGATCTCCGCGGACCGTATCCACCACCTGCTGACGGAAGGCCTCGTCCTCCTCGAAGAAAAACGGCATGGCCGCCTCCGGCCAGACGAGGAGCCGGATCGATCGGGACGAGAGGTCGTTGGAAAGCCGTTCGTAGCGGTCGATCGTCTCCTGGCGGAATCGGGCGTCCCATTTCCGGTCCTGGGGGATGTTGGCCTGGACCACGCCCACCCGGAGGGTCGGCGGTTGGGAGAGACGATCCTGCGACAGTCGCCAGGCCCCGTACCCAAGGACCAGGGCGACCGCGACGAGCGCCGTGGCGACGGGTTTCCAGGCGGCCGGGCGGAATCGCGGGACGCGAAGCGCCAGCCCCCCCTCCGCGACGGCGACGTTGACGAGCACGACCAGGAAGGAAACCCCGTAGACGCCCGTGGTGTCCGCAACCTGAATCACGGGCAACGCGAGGTATTGCGAATAGCCCAGCGCCGCCCACGGGAAGCCCGTGAGGGCGTAGGTCCGCAGGAGCTCCAGGGAAACCCAGAGCACCGGCGCCGACAGCGTCGCCGGGAAGGTCGTCCGCCGTCTCAAGAAAACAAACAGCGCGGCGAAGGCGGCGACGTACAGCCCGAGATAGACGACGAACAGCAGCATGATCGGATAGCTCACGACGGCCGGGAGCTTTCCGTAACGGATCATCGTGTTCGTGACCCAGTGGACCGTTCCGAGAAAGTAGACCGTGCCGGCCGACCAGCCCAGCCAGAAGGATTTTCGAACCGTCTGATTTTCGAGCGCGAGGAAGAGGGGAACGAGCGCGATCCAGGCGAGGGCTTCGAAGTCGTAGCGCGGGAAGCTCAGGAAGCACAGGACGCCGCTCAGGGAGGCCAGGATCAATGGATGCGCCTTCACCTCCTATTCTCTGACGTGATGATCGATGCCCATGTAGGCCTTGATGAACCGCTCGATGCGGGCCTCGTCGGGCTGGTCCATCGTGTCGATCCGGCCCCAGGCCGTCAGCGCGATGGGCGTCTTCATCTTGGGATACGGCGCGACGATCACCTTGTTGTATTTCACCGCGAATTTTTCAAGCAGGGCCACCAGGACGTCGCAGTCCTGGCAGTTGTATTGAATCATCACGCCGCCGTCCTCCAGGTTGTGCACCTGAAGCTCGTCGGCGATCGGCGTCTTCGAAACGCCCCACTTCGCGATGTAGGGAAGGTGGGGACCGGAGGTGGGCGGAACGCTGTTGTAGGGAATGTGAGGATCGCCGGGGGACTGGATGTGATTGTTTCCGAGGCTGGGAACCTCTTTGCCGGGGGGGACAAAAGCCTTGGTTTCCTCGGCCCGTGCCGGTGAAAATTCAACGGATCCCGCGATCATGCCGAGGAGGAGCCACGCGGCCGCGATCGATCGAAACAGTGAACGCATGGGATGTATAAATACCACAAGCGCGCCATCGATGTAAAGGAGGAATTTCGGGTCCGCGGCCTCCCGGCGACGGACGGGGTCAGGTCGGCGCGCAGAGGTGTCCAGTTGTTTGCGGAAAGATTCATGGCCAAGTTTTATCGTCTACATAAACCTGTTCGAGAAAAGCGTCGCCGTTTTCATCCACGACGACCAACGCGGCGGCCTCTTTGTTTTGTAAACGAACCCCTTGTCCTTTTCCTTCGGGAATAAAATAATCCTCGATGCCGTAGACCACATGAAGACGAGAATCCCCGAATCGTCGACGGGGTAAAAGACTCGAACCGGTTTCAGTCCCCCCGCTTTCCACCTTGCCTTTGAGAAATATCGCTTCGTCCGATGGTCTGTTCTTTTGAACTTTTTGGGGGGACCAATACGTTCCAATTTGCCGAAGGACCACGTAAACGGTATCGCCATTTCCAAATGGTTGCCCGTTGAGAACATATTCATCAAGATGAGATATGGCGCTGTATTGAAATGTGGCAAAATCCCCGCGCAACACATCTCGCGGATCCGCCGGTACGATTTTCAATAAAATCTCCGTCCCGGCGGCGAGGATGGAGATTTTATAAATAATGATGCCAAAAATTATTACGGCTTGGAGGGTTATCGCCAAAATAAATTTTGTCTGTTTTGTCATCCGATGATCTGTATTATTTCGATACCTGTTGCGTTTGTCCCTTGATATTTGAAATCATGTAACGCCTCCCTTTTTCCATAAACCACCCCACGGCAAACAGAAGCAATCCCGCCACGATGAAGAAGATGCTTTTGTCGAGAAAAGGGTAGGACCAATCGAGATATTTAAAGAAGATAAGAAGAACCATAAAAATCGTGCCCAGGTTTATCAACCAAATTTCTCGTCGGACATATCCCAAAAAAATCAATCCGATAATCTCAAGGAATGTCACAAGATTAAATATCAAGGCCCATAAAACCCCGCGGCTCGATAATTCTGAACCCCCATTGGTAAAATAGGAAGAAGGCGCTTGAGGAAACATGGTTTGTTGCGGAAGTAGAGCCATCGCACCGAATAAAACTGTAAGAATCAAGACCGCGAAAAACTCAAACGGGGATATTAATTTATTGCCGATGGCATACAGCATCACCCCGGCAAGAAAAATTGACAATAAGAGGAGAGATAATGTGATCTGCAGCGAGTCCAGGAACGGAGCGCCCTTGGTCATTTCTCCGAGAATATCGAGGCCGGTTTTTGTGGAGAAAATGAATAATGCAACGGTCATCGGGAAAATCCCCAGAACCAAATACACCAGAACGAATCGTCTCCACCGCCTCTCATTTTCATGGAGACGTCCCAAGGCGTAAAATATTAACACGACGAAAGCCCATCCGGCGATTCCCGCGGAAGGTTGAATGCCCTTTCCTTGAATCCATTCCGCGGCCTGCGCCCCCCACCAACAACTAAATCCGACAAGGCCGACGGCGAGCGAGTAGTGTACTTTCAAAAAATAGGCATTGACCAAACCGGCAACAGAGGCAACCAATAAAATCGTCCGCCATGAAACCGGATGGCCCAAATCTCTATTTAAAGCGAGCAATGTTAAACCAAGAAAGAAAAAAGACAGGACCAGGAAGAGTTGGCCTACGGCATCTTCCTTTGAAAGCGCGATCTGCAGATACCATGTTTTATCGGAGGCCGGACCGGCCGATTTCTTTTTTCGAAGCCGATAAAATATTCCAAGAACGAGCCAAACCGGCCACAAGCTGAGAACCAATGCTACAATGATGATAAGTAGATAGTAAAACATAATGATCTAGTAGAATTCGTTAAGCTCCGGCGGCATTTTCTTGCGAACGAGGAATCCGGTCACAAAGGTGATCAGGGTTGCGACAAGAAGCAAGACGGAAGAGGTGAGAAGGAAATATCCAAAGCCAAAATAAATTCGAGAGGGTTGTCCGACTAATGCGATGATGCCTAGTAGAATGGCCAGATAGAATAATGAATAGACCTCGACCGCAAAGGCCATCGCAATCGTGCCGATCATCCATAATATAAAACCATCGGGCCAGTTGGCCCGGATATTAAACATTTGTGCGACTAAAAATATCCCCGCTCCGTAAATGATGTTGCCAAGCAGGAACAACCCCAGCCCGGTTTTGGGGAAGTTTAGTTTTTCTTTCAGAAACCACCCCGTGGTGTAAGACACGATCATTGAGACAAGAATGGTCGAAATTTTCATGGGTCGGGGCATCGCCGGCCAATTTGCCGCTATGAAGGAAAAAATACCCGCCCCCACAAGGTAGGCAGCAATAATTACAACTGTATGGATGAAGTTTTTTGATGTATCTTCTTTTTCCCGGTCGACGTCGATTGAATTAAAACTTTCCTGGATCGCCTCAATCGTCCATCCCTGGGCAAGGAGTTCTTTATAAATATCCTCTTTTGACTTTCCTTGGGCTAATGAGGTCTTTAGATTTTCGACAAGTTTTGGGTTGGGGGCGATCATATCGTTGGGACAATGGATATTCCGGGTCCGGAGCGCATCTCAACTTCAGTATAGATCAGACCGGGGTATCCGGCAACCCGAGGATCGCCGGTTGCATAGGCTGACGGGGAGAAATAAGGGCCTCAATATGGCTGCATGAACGGGCGTTCAGGTGAGTTTTAGTGACTGGACTTCCCGATCGGTCAGCGGACGGATCGAACCTTCTTTCAGACCCTCGAGTGAAAGCGGTCCGATCCGGGTCCGGACGAGGGCCTTCACGTCGTATCCGAGCGCGGCCATCATCCGTCGTAGCTGGCGGTTTTTGCCCTCCGTGATCGCGGCCTCGACCCACGGGCCGTCCGCGCGGTCGAGCCGCCGGATCTTCGCCGGACGCGTCCGTTCGCCGTCATCGAGAGTCACGCCGGCACGAAAACCGTCCATGTCCCGATCCTCCATCTCGCGGTCGAGCCGAAGCTCGTAGGTCTTTGCGACCTTCGAGGCCGGGTCCATCAGCGCGTCGGCCCATTTCGTGTCGTTGGTGAAGAGGAGAAGCCCGCGGCTGTCCCGGTCGAGCCGGCCGACCGGGAAGAGCCAGCGGTCCCGGTCCTTGAGCAGATCGTAGACGGTGGATCGGCCGCGCTCGTCCGAGCGGGTCGTGACGTAACCGCTCGGTTTGTGCATCATTATATATAGGCGCCGTCCGCGGGCGACCGTCTTCCCGTCCACGGCGATGATTTCGCGCTCGGGATGGACCCGGACCTCGGGATTGGTGAGCACTTTTCCGTTGACGGCGACGCGGCCGGACCGGATCAGGTCGCGGGCCTGCGTGCGGGAGGCGAATCCCAGCTTGGACAGCGCGCGCGAGAGGCTGACGTTGGGAAGGGGACGGCGTCGCTGTGAAGAGCGTTGCGGTTTGATTCCCTGGGCCCGATTCATTCTTTTTGATCAGGACGGCAATTTTCCATGGTGGCGGCTCAGTCCCCGCCAGGTCCCGAACCAGCGGTCGCCCTTGTCGTCGAAGACGATCGAGAAGACGTTGTTGTCCACCAGCCCGTCGGCCTGGGAAAAGTTCCGCCAACGTTTTCCGTCGTACCAGCTGGCGCCGCCGTTGGTGCCGGCCCAGATCAAGCCGTCGGAATCCACGGCCAGCGTATGGATGAAATTTCCACCCAGGCCGTCTTTTTTCGTGAAGGTCGTCCAGGTCTTTCCATCGAAACGCGAGAGGCCGGTCCCCCAGGTCCCGAACCATTTGGCGTTGTCGGGCCCCACCGTCGCCGCGATGACGAAGTTCGGGTTGGAGCCGACGTTCCTCTTGCCGGGACCCATGTGGTGGTGCATGGACGGCGAGCCGGTCGAGCCGTAGTCCGCCGACTCGGACGGGGGGAGGCCCGAGACGGCCGCTTCGGAAGGCGCCGGCGGGACCGGATCGCCCGGGGTCCTCGCCTCAACGTCGGCGCCCAGGCCGTCCTTGTGCGTGTAAGCGGACCAGGTTTTTCCGTCGAAGCGGTTCACCCCCGACTCGGTGCCGAACCAGAACACGTGGTCGTGGTCCAGCGCGATGGCGTAGACCCATTTATCGATCAGGCCGTCCTTCTCGGTGTAGTTCTTGAACCGTTTTCCGTCGAAGACGCTGACGCCCTTCCAGGTGGCGATCCAGGCCTGGGCCCCGTCGAACACGATGTCGTAGATCCACTGGTCCCCGAGGCCGTCCGCGACGGTATAGGTCTTCCAGGTCTTCCCGTCGAACAGGGTCAACCCGCCGCCGTAGGTCCCGATCCATTTGAGGCCCTGCCGATCCACCTTCAGCGTGTAGATCCCCTTGCTCAAAAGCCCGCCCTGCGTGGAGGCGGGCGTGAACACCTCGTGGCTGTCGAGCGTGCCCGTGTCGTAGCGGATGATCCCATTGGGCAGGCCCATCCAGAGATGATCGCCCTCCAGCGCCATCGCCTTCACGTTCGCGCCGGTGGTGAAATTCGTCCAGGCCTCTTCTTGCGGGACGGCGCCCTTGGAGTCCGCGGCGGGATTCCCGGAGGGAGGGGCCGGCGGCGTCTTCGCGTCGCACGCGACGAGGACGAAATCCGACAGCGCGGTCAGGACGATCCAAGCGGCCAAACGCGCATAACCCATTTCAATATTTCTCCCGAGACCCGCCTCTCCGTCGAAAAACGGGCGATCATTTGGGTTGACAAATTAGGGCAAAGTTGTTAATATTTTACGCGACTCGTCCTTTTATTGCAATGCCGCACTAATTTGGCTCCAGATAAAATGATCTGGATCACGGCTGTGCCGTGAGAGGCGCGGGGTCTGGGGGCATCGGAGGACCTTTCCCGATTTTGCCGCACGGGCCCCCAGTTATAATAAGGGCGGATAGCTCAGTTGGCAGAGCATCCCGCTTACACCGGGAAGGTCAGGCGTTCAAGTCGCCTTCCGCCTATGCTTCTTCTTCGGGGAAGCAGAGCATCGGAGCAGTGGAGTCACAGATCATTGGAAGAACACGGGCGAGAATGCGGTCCAATCCTCTATTGTGCCATCGCTCCGTTCGTTAGGAAGAAGTTAATGTCGGGGCCGTAGTTCAGCTGGTTAGAACGCCGGCCTGTCACGCCGGAGGTCACGGGTTCGAGCCCCGCCGGCCCCGCCATTTTCATCGTCGTCATTATATCTTATAATCATGCGCCGCTCCCCGGGAGCGGCCGCTTTTGAGGAGAATGTGCCGCTTCTGGATTCGATCGATACCAGCGTCTTCGACCTCGTTCTTTCCGCCAGCATCATCACCCAGGCCGTTTTGATCGTCCTCCTGATCTTCTCTCTCGTTTCGTGGGCCATCATCTTCCAGAAATTCTTTTTATTTCGCAAGGCCGCGGCGGAGGACAAACGCTTCTTCGCGCTGTACTGGAAGGTGGATAACCTGGTCGAGCTTCGAAAAACCGCCTCGCGATTCCGCCGGTCCCCGGTCGCCCGGATATTCCTGGCCGGAATGGAGCGCCTTGATCCCGGCTTCGCCTTGAAATCGGGGGACGATCTGCGTGCCGTCGAGGGGCCGGGGGGGGCGGCCGGTCTGAAAATACTCGAACGGACCTTAAAACGATCGGTGGATGAGCAAGTCGGGGGGCTCGAGTCCTATCTTTCGTTTCTGGCCACGACGGGAAACGTCTCCCCCTTCATCGGCCTTTTCGGAACCGTGCTGGGAATCATCTCGGCCTTTCAGGGCATCAGCCGTCAGGGTACGGCCAGCATCACGGCCGTGGCCCCGGGTGTTTCGGAGGCCTTGGTGGCCACCGCGGCCGGCCTCCTCGCAGCCATCCCGGCCGTCGTCGCCTACAATTATTACGTCAGCCGGATCCGGGTGATGGCCTCCGGGATGGAAACGTTCTCGACCGAGTTCCTGAGCCTCGTCGAGGAACGGGCGGGTTCGTCCGGGGCCTCGCGGGTCGCGGGTGCCGACAAGGTCGGCGCGGGGCGGGTCGGTTCCAAATGACCAACGGGACGCAGGGCCGCCGGCTCATGTCCGAAATCAACGTCGTTCCGCTGGTGGACGTGGTCCTGGTGCTGCTGGTCATCTTCATGGTCACGGCGCCGCTTCTGTATCGCGGGCTGGACATCGATCTGCCCCGTACGGCCACGAACACCATCGCGCCGGAAGAGCGGGTCGTCCTGACCGTGAACAAGCAGCGGGAGATCTTTCTGGATAAGGACGCGGTTTCGCTCGATCGCTTGCTGGGGGCCCTGGAGACCTTGAAGGGACGGTCGCCGCAGGTTTCGATTTATCTGCGCGCGGATCGCCAGGTGCCCTACGGGGTGGTGGTCCAGGTGATGGATACGGTCAAGCGCGCGGGAATCGAACGGCTGGGGATGGTCACCGAACCCGCCGCGGAAACCCGCCGCGATGGACAAAGGTAGGTTTTCCCCCGATGATCTGCGAAGCGACGAGGCGCAGGGAAGGCGGGGTCGGAAATGGAAAAGGACATGGACATAGGCTTCCGAAAGATGTTGATCCTGTCGACGCTGTTCCATGCGACGGTGGCGGCGGTTCTTC
The DNA here is from genome assembly GCA_035498035.1 of Nitrospiria bacterium. NCBI lineage: Bacteria > Pseudomonadati > Nitrospirota > Nitrospiria > Nitrospiria bacterium. The sequence goes on along the minus strand of DATKAN010000019.1, from coordinate 10,542 downwards.
TGGCCTTCGCCCTCAGCCGGTCGACGCACCCCTTCAGTCCGCATGCGTATCAGGTAGATCTGGTGACGCTTCCCCAGCCCTCCGCCGCGCCGCCGGCCCCGGTCAAGGAGATTCCGGCCGCGCCTCCGCCTCCGGCCCAAAAACCGCCGTCCGTGCGGGTTAATCCGGCGGCCAAAAAATCGCCGGTTCAACCGCCCCCGAAGGCGATCAAGCCGGCGGCGACGGTTCCGCCCCCGGCCAGAGCTCCCCGGAAATCGCCGGAGGCGGCCCCGCAAAAAGAGACCGCGCCGGCGGCGCCGAATGCCGCCGCTTCCGAGAATGTTTCGGCGATCGCCCCGGCGGCCAAGCTCCAGACGAAGATCGAGATCCCGGATTTCAAGTTCCCGTATTATACGGATATGATCCAACGGAAGATCGAATTGTATTGGTCCCCGCCGCCGCTCGAAACGACGGCCGATGCCACCGAGGCCGTCGTGGGTTTTGTTTTGTTCTCGACGGGGAAGGTCGGGGATCCGAGGATCGAAAAGAGCTCCGGGAACGCCTACTTTGATCAGGCCGCCCTTCGGGCGGTTTATCTGGCCAATCCCTTGCCGCCTTTTCCCCAGGGGTTTCGGGACCCTTCCATGACCGTCCATTTCCGCTTTGCGCTGACGAAGAAGAGCTGACCGCGTATGATGCACGGGGATATCTTGCGAATTCGACGATCCGTTCTGCCGCTCCTGTTCATGGTCCTGTGGGCCGGGGTCCGTCCGGCCCTGGGGGCGGAGGTTTTCCTGAGCGCCACCCGGTCGGAGTCCGAGAAAATTCCGCTGGCCCTTCTTCAGGTGGTCGCTCCGGAGACCCTGGCGAAGAATACGAGCGACATCCGGACCGTCCTCGAAAGCGATCTCCGCCGCTCGCAGATTTTCCGCATGGTCCATCCGCCGCCGTTTCCGGAATTGGCCGGCGGAGCGGAGCCCACGGCCGACGTGATTCAAAAGGCCGGGAAGCAGGACGTTCAGGCCGCCGCCTGGATCACCCTGTCCCAAAATGGGGAGGACCTGGTGATGGAGGGACGGGTGTACGACGGCAAGACCGGTCAGTTGGTGATGGGCAAGCGGTATCTGGGGCAGACCCAGTATCTCCGATCCATCATCCACCGTTTTTCGGATCAAATTGTTTCCCAGTATACCGGCGAGAAGGGCATCGCCGAGACCCGCGTGGCCTTTACTTCCCTGCTGACCGGAAACAAGGAGTTGTATTTGATGGACTATGACGGGTATAATGTCCGGAAAATTACCAACGACCGCAGCCTGAACCTTTCGCCGAGGTGGTCGCCCGACGGGAACTGGCTTACGTACACCTCCTACCGGGGCGGGTCGCCGTTCATTTACACGCTGGACCTCATGAGCGGCCGGCTCTGGAAGATGGTCGGATATGCCGGTCTGAACATTTCGCCGGCGTGGTCGCCGTCGGGGAAGGGGATGGTGTTTGCCGGCACGATGGACGGGCCGGCGCAGATCTACTGGGTCGACAAGGAAGGCAAGGGGTTGCGCCGGCTGACGATGGATCAGAGCGACAACCTCTCGCCCGCCTGGTCTCCCACCGGGACCGAGATGGCGTTCACCTCCAATCGCGGGGGCGGCCCGCAGATTTATGTGATGAACGCCGACGGAACCAATGTCCGGCGGCTCACGTTCGACGGCGATTACAACACCTCGCCGGTCTGGTCCCCGAAGGGGACGGCGATCGCCTACGCCTGCCGTATCGACGGGCGGCTGCGGGTCTGCGCGATCTCGCCCGACGGGTCGAAGACGGCCCAGTTGACCGACGGTCCCGGCGAGGACGAATCGCCGACCTGGTCTCCCGACGGCAGGCACCTGATTTTCAGTTCCACCCGCGCGAGCGAGGGGGACCTTTTCATGATGAATGCGGACGGGATGGATGTGGAGCGCCTGACGTTCAGCGGCGCCAAAAACAACGGGCCGTCCTGGTCGCCGTAGAGCGGAACAACCTTTCAATCTTCGAATTCGATGCGCACATCCAACAACGAAAGGAGAGGAATTATGCATAACCGCACTTCCGTTTTTCTCGCACTCATCGGTGGAATCGGAACCGTTCTATTACTCTCGGCTTGCCCGAAGAAGGTCGAGACGACCAAGGCCGCGGCGCCTGTCCAGGAAGAGAAGCCCGCGCCCCCGTCGGAAGTGACGCCCCCCGAACCCGCGCCCGCTCCGAGGGTCGAGGAAACGCCCGTGGTCCGGGAGGCCGAGGTCCCGGCGCAGGGTCTGGTCGACGCCTATTTTGATTTCGACAAGTACAATATCCGGGACGACGCGCGCGCGGCGCTGGAAAACGATGCCCGCTGGCTAAAAGCCAATCCCAAGGCCAGGGTCAAGATCGAAGGGCATTGCGATGAACGGGGGACCAACGAGTACAACCTGGCCCTGGGCGAGCGCCGCGCCAAGGCCACGATGCAATACCTGGTCACGCTGGGGATCGAGAAGGGCCGGTTGTCGACCATCAGCTACGGCGAGGAGCGACCGGTCTGCACGCAGCATGACGAGACCTGCTACCAGAAAAACCGCCGCGGCCACTTGGTGGCGCAATAGGGAAAAGGCAGGAGAGAAGGTATGAGAAAGGTTAGGATTGGCTTGTCCATCCGTCCGGTAAGGGCGCGCGGCCGTGCGCCCTTACGCAGCCCGGTTTTCGCGGCCATTCTCGCCATCGGTGTCATCGTCATCGGCATCGCCGGGTGCGCGACCCAGGCGGATGTGGTGGACCTCCAAACCGAGGCGGAAAAAAGCCGGGCGGAACAGGACGAGATTCAAAACCGGCTCCGGGTGGTGGAAAGCTATTTCAAGGAGCGTTCCACGACGGTCCAGCGCAGCCAGGCCGACATCGTCATCAAACTGGATCAGGTCGCGACGGATCTTCAGGCGGCCCAGGGGAAGCTGGAGGAGAACAGTCATCTCCTGGCCGATCTCTCCCAGAGGATCGACGATCAGACCTTCCGTTCGAAGGAACTGACCAGCCGGCTGGATGTGCTGGACGGCCAGATCGCGGTTCTGGAAAAGTCGGTGGAAGACCTGGAAAAAGCCTCTCCGACGCTCGGAAAAGGAGGCGCCGGAACCCCGGACCAGAAGGCGTCCGGGACTCCCGGAGGGAAGGGGCCTCCGGGGGCGGCTCCGCCCGATCAAACGGTCGTTCTTCCCGGCCGACCGACCGAAAAAGACACGGCGACGGGGATGTCCCCTTCGGAGGCCTACGGACTGGCTTACAACGACTACCTCAAGGGCAACTACGACCTCTCGCTGCTGGGGTTCCAAAGCTTTCTGACCCAGTTCAAGGCGACCAGCCTGGCCCCGAACGCCCAGTACTGGATCGGGGAATCGTACTACGGCAAGAAGGATTATCTGAAGTCGATCGAGGCCTTCGACAAGGTGGTCGCCGATTATCCGAAAAGCGACAAGGTGCCCGGGGCGCTTTTGAAAGCGGGCTATGCCTGCATCGAGATCGGGGACAAGACCAAGGCGAGGACCTATCTCAAAAAGGTGGTCGAGAATTACCCGCTTTCCAACGAAGGAAAACTGGCCAAGAACAAGCTGGCCGATTTGAAATAAACGGGCCTTTCCGTGGCGCGGTGACCGCCCCCTGTGCCGGACCGACAGGCCCGAGTTTGAAAAACACCGGCTTCACGGCCCCGGGTTCTTCGATCCGGGCGGAGAAAGTCCCGATTTAAATTCGTTCGCTGACCCCGCCTCGTCCGCCTCGGGCGAAGGCGGGAATGGCGCTCACTATGCGGATTCATATTCTTCCCGAAAACGTGTGCAACAAGATCGCCGCGGGCGAGATCGTGGAGCGTCCCGCTTCGGTCGTCAAGGAGCTGGTCGAAAACGCGATCGACGCCGGGGCGACGCGGGTCTTCATCGATGTGGAAAACGCCGGGCGAAGCCTGATTCGCGTTTCGGACGACGGCGAAGGGATGGGGCCGGAGGACGCCCTCCGGTCCTTCGAACGTCACGCCACCAGCAAGCTCCGCACCGAATCGGATCTCTCGGCGATACGGACGATGGGTTTTCGCGGGGAAGCCCTCCCGAGCATCGGGGCCGTCGCGCGGGTGAGGATGGTGACCGCCCCGAGGGGCGGGTCGGCCGGAACCGAGGTCGGGGTGCGGGGGGGGACCCGGGTCGGGACGAAAGAAACGGCGGCCCCGGCCGGAACCCTCGTCGAGGTGGAGGAACTTTTCTTTAATACGCCGGCGCGGAGAAAGTTTTTAAAATCCAATCCGACCGAGCTGGCCCACATCGTCCATGCCGTTCAACAGCAGGCGCTTCCCCATTTCCGCATCCATTTCCGGCTGACCCACAACGGCCAGGTCCTTCTCGATCTCCCCGCCGTCCGGGACGAGATCGAGCGGGCGACGCAAGTGATGGGGGCGGACGGCGGCCGGGATTTTCTGGAGGTCTCGGCCGGGACGGACGGTCTCAAGCTCAAGGGACTTGTTTCCCGGCCTGGTGTTTTCCGGGCCACGCGGGAGCAGCAGGAGTTTTTCTTAAACCGCCGCGCCGTGCGGAACGCGTCGCTGTCCCATGCCGTGAGCGAGGCGTACGGGACGCTGCTGGCCAAGGGGCGGCATCCGATCGCCCTCCTGTTCATCGAGATGGACCCGGCCGCGGTGGACGTCAATGTCCATCCGGCCAAGCGTGAGGTCCGCTTCCGCGACACCCAGGCCATCCATCAATTCGTGAAAACCGCGCTGCGGGAGCGGCTCCGGCGCGAGGGACTGCCCGCGGGAGAGGACGCGGTCTCCGGGGAGGAGACGCGGCCGCGCACCATCGGTTACGCCGGGACGCCGTCGACCGGTCGGCCGTCTTCCCCGCCCCGTTCGGCGACGGAGGTTCGCGAGGCCCTGGCGGTCTATCGGCCGCCGGATGCCACGGAGGCCCCCTTTGAGGCCGGGACATCGGCGGGCCATCCCGGAGGGGGCTTGCTTCCAATCCGCGTCCAGCCTTTCGGTCAGGTGGATCAGACCTACATCGTGGCGGTCCTCGGACGGGGTTCCGGCACGGAGCTGCATCTGATCGACCAGCATGCGGCGCACGAGCGGCTTTTATACGAGCGCCTGCTCTCCCAGCAGCGGACCGCCCGCGTGGCGGTTCAGCCGCTTCTGATCCCCGAGGTCGTGGAATTTCCGGCCGCCGAGGCCGTGCGGGTGCGGGAAATCCTGCCGCTGTTCGCCCGGATCGGGCTGGAGGTGGAGGAGTTCGGCGAGCGGAGTTACCAAATTCGTTCCGTGCCGGCGCTCCTGGGGACGGTCGACGGCCGTACCCTGATGAGGGATATCCTCGACGATGTGGGCGCCGGGGGAACGCCGGCCCCGGAAGACACGCTTCAGACGGTCGTCGCGTCGATGGCCTGCCACGCGGCGATCAAGGCCCATCAACCGTTGCAGCCGGAACAGATGACCCGACTGCTGGAGGATCTCTACCGCCAGGAGGTTCCGCCCACTTGTCCCCACGGCCGCCCGATCCGCGTCCGGTTCAAATTGGCCGATTTGGAAAAGTTATTTCAGCGAAGATGATTTTCCCAGCGAGCAACGCGAGCGAGAAGGGGAGGCTCCATCTGGCTCGGCCAGTGGAGGGGGCGACGCGAGCCCCTATTATAAAGAACCCCCTGATCGTCCTGGTCGGGCCGACGGCGACCGGGAAAAGCGCCGCGGCGATCCGGCTGGCGCTCAAGCTTCGTTCCGAGATCATCAGCGCCGATTCCCGGATGGTCTACCGCGGCATGGACATCGGGACGGCCAAGCCCGGACCGGAGGAACGAGCCGGCGTCGTCCATCACCTGATCGATCTCGTGGACCCCGACCGCTCCTTCAGCGCGGGACGGTTTAGGACCCTAGCCGCGGCCGAAATCGAACGGATAAAGCGGGAAGGAAAAATCCCGATCGTTGTGGGCGGGACGGGCCTTTACGTGAAACTGCTTCTGCGCGGCTTGTGGGAGGGCCCGGCGGCGGACGGACCGCTGCGGGAGCGGCTTTACGATGCCGAGCGGCGGCACGGCGCGGGCCATCTGCACCGGAGGCTATCGGAAATCGATCCGGAGTCGGCCCGGGCGATTCGGCCGCAGGACCGGTCGAAAATCGTGCGCGCCATCGAGGTGTACGAGAAGACGGGCCGCCCGCTGTCCGATTTTCACCGAGAGCATCGGTTCTCCGAGCGGCCGTACGAGGCGGTGCAGATCGGTCTGAGAAGGCCCCGCCCCGACCTCTACCGGCGGATCGAGTCGCGCGTGGATCGGATGATGGCCGACGGACTGATCGAGGAGGTCCGGGGACTGATCGGGAGGGGCTATTCGGCGGATCTCCCGTCGATGAAAGGGCTGGGCTACCGTCAGATCGCGGGATATCTCAACGGGGAATACGATCGGGACGAGGCGGTCCGGCGCCTCAAGCGCGACACCAAACGGTACGCGAAACGGCAGTTCACCTGGTTTAACGCGGATCCGTCCATCCGGTGGATCGACCTGTCCGAAGCGGACGGCGACGGGGAAACGTATGAAAAGGTAGAGGCTGCCGTCGGGGAACAGATCAGATTGCAAGCCGTTGTAAGGGTGTGATTCATCAAGTCCGAAAGGGGGCGATGATGCGTGAAATCGAGATCGGGATCATCGGCGGGAGCGGCCTGTACGAGATGGAGGGCCTGACCGCTAAGAAAGAGGTTCGGCTCAAGACGCCGTTCGGGCCGCCCTCGGATGTCTTCATGACGGGAAATCTCGAAGGGCGGCGGGTGGCTTTTCTGACGCGGCACGGGCGCGGCCATCGCATCCTCCCGGGCGAGATCAATTTCCGGGCCAACATCTGGGGGATGAAAAAACTGGGCGTCCGGCGGATCATCTCGGTCAGCGCGGTCGGGAGCATGAAGGAGTCGATCGCTCCGGGCCAGGTCGTCCTACCCGACCAGTTCTACGATCACACCAAGCGGCGGATCGGCACCTTCTTCGGCAACGGGGTCGTGGCCCATGTCGCGTTCGCCGATCCGGTCTGCTCCGAGATGCGGGCCGTCCTTCTCAAGGCCGGACGGAGCCGGGGGGCCGTTCTGCACGACGGCGGGGTCTACTTCTGCATCGAGGGCCCCCAGTTCTCGACGCGGGGCGAATCGCTGATCTACCGGCGGTGGGGCGTGGACGTGATCGGGATGACCAATGCGACCGAGGCCAGGCTTGCGCGCGAGGCCGAAATCTGTTATGCTACGCTCGCCTTGGTGACGGATTACGACTGCTGGCATGAAAGCATGGAAGCCGTCACGGTCGAGGCCGTGATCGAGACCTTGAAAAAAAATGTGGTCCTGTCCCAGCAAATCATCCGCGCGGCCGTTCCCGATATTCCCGCAGCCCGACGCTGCCCCTGCGGTTTTGCGCTGAAGAACGCCGTGATGACGCCGCCTGCATTGATTCCGAAAAAAACCAAGGAAAACCTGAAGCTGATCCTGGGAGATTATCTCAAGTCCTCCATGAAAAAATCGGGATTTAAATGAGCCTGCTGGTGGTGGGAACGGTCGCGCTGGATTCGGTGAAAACCCCCTTCGGCGAGGCCCGGGAAGTCCTCGGAGGCTCGGCGACGTATTTCGCGACGGCCGCCAGTTATTTCACGCGGGTCCGCCTGGTCGCGGTCGTCGGTCGGGATTTTCCGGAGGACCATCTCCGCTTCCTTAAGACGAAGGAGATCGATCTGACCGGTCTCCAGACCTTGGAGGGGGAAACCTTCCGGTGGCGGGGAGAGTACGGGTTTCAGCTCAACGAGGCGCGAACGCTGGAAACCCGGTTGAACGTGCTGGAGCGATTTCAGCCCGTTCTTCCCTCGCCCTATCGGGCGTCCGAAATGATCTTCCTGGGAAACATCGATCCGGTCCTGCAGCGCGAGGTCCTGCGCCAGGTCGAAAAACCGCGCCTGGTGGCCTGCGACACCATGAATTTTTGGATCGGGGGAAAACGGGAGGAACTGGAGCGCACGCTCGAGCGGGTCGATATCGTGATCATCAACGACGGGGAGGCCCGGGAGTTGGCGGGCGAGGCGAATCTCGTCAAGGCGGCGAAGGCGATCCTGTCCCGCGGCCCGAAGACGCTGATCATCAAACGGGGCGAGTACGGCGTGCTGATGTTCAATGAAAAGACGGTGTTTGCGGCCCCGGCCTATCCGCTCGAAGCGGTCTTCGACCCGACCGGGGCGGGGGACAGCTTCGCCGGCGGTTTTATGGGCTATTTGACCCAGAGCGGGGATCTCAGCGAGGCCGGGATACGACGGGCGGTCATCTTCGGCAGCGTGATGGCGTCGTTCAACGTCGAGTCCTTCAGCCTGGACCGTCTGCGCGGATTGACCCGGAGGGAGATCGACGACCGCTACCGGGAGTTCGGACGGCTGACTTCTTTTGAAGATCTGAAAGCGCTCTGAGGCGTCCGGAACCGTCACGTTACGTGATTTCGCCACCGAGGTATTTAACGATGGGATCCATGAGAGGAATCTTTCGGTTTAAAACGCGACGATTCGTGGCGTTCGCCGTCCTGGCCGGTCTGTCCTTGTCCGGCTGCTCGGGGATGTCCAATTCCCAGCGGGAGAAGGGCGCCCAGGCCCATTATAAGGTGGGCCTCTCCTATTTGAATGAAAATCAGCCGCAGGCGGCCTTCGTCGAATTCCAGAAGGCGATCGAATTGAATCCGGAGGACCGGGATTCCCAGTACGCTCTGGGGCATATCTATTTCACCCAGGGCAAATTCGAAGAGTCCAAGGAAGCCTTCATCAGGGCGGTCCGTGCCGATCCGAATTTTTCCGAGGCCCATAATTATCTCGGGACGGTGTACGAACGGCTGAACGAAAGGGAAAAGGCGGTGGCCGAGTATCGAAAGGCCCTGGAGAACCCGCAATACATGACGCCGCAATATCCCCACCGCAACCTGGCCATGGTCTATCTGAATACGAACGAATACAAGGACGCCATCAAGGAGTTCAAGGAGGCGCTGAGCCTGCCGCCTCCGCCGGACGATCCGCTCTTCAATGCGCTGGTCTATAACGGCCTGGGTCAGGCCTATTACAAGGACGGGCAGTATCAGGAGGCCGTGGACGCCTTCAACGGGGCGTTGAAGATCGCACCGGACTATACCGAGGTGCACTATTTTCTCGGACAGGCCTATTTCAAGACCGGTTCCAACCCCCTGGCCAAGCAGGAGTTTCAACACGTGATCCGCCTCGCGCCGGACAGCGAACTGGCGAAAAAAGCGAAACAGAGCCTTGAGCTGATCCGTTAAGCCGGGGGGGAAGCGCCATGGAATCCATCGGGGAATACCTGCGAAGAATACGCGAGGAACACGGGCTTTCGGTCGGGGAGGTGGCCCGGTTGACCCGGATCAGCCCGGACCATATCCAGGCGCTGGAGGAGAACCGCCTGGAGAAATTTCCGGGCGAAGTTTTCGCCCGGGGCTTCGTCCGGGCCTATGGTCGCTGTCTGGGCCTGGACGACGAGGACACGATGGGCCGGTTTTCCCAGTCGGCACAGGCCTTCTTTCAACAGCGGGACGAGACCCAGCGGCACTCCGAACAAACGCAGGAGCTCCAGAACAGCCGGAGAAAGCTTCAGGGCCGCGTCGCCCAGATGGCGGTCGTGGTCGTGCTGGGCCTGGCGATCCTGACGGTCTACAGCATGAACGCCCGGCGTTCGACCGATAAGGAGGAAGGGTCCGGTTCCCGTGCGCCGTCCTCGCCCGTCCCGGAGACGCCGAGCCCGTCGGAACCGCCTCCGGATCTGACCGAGCCGGCCGTCAACAAACCCGCACTCAATGAGGCCGTGTCGAAGCCGGCCGGCGTTCCGATCCCCCCCGAATCTTCACCGGCCGGGGCGCCCAAGGCCCCCGTGATTCCCAAACTGCTTTCGTCTCCAAGCTCCCCCGGGACGATCGGAAAGCCTCCGGTTGAAAAAATGCCCTTGGCCGTAAACCCGCCCGGGGCGCCTCCCGCGCCGCAAGCGCCCTCCGCTCCGGCCGCGCGCCCCGTTCCTCCCGCGACTTCCCCGCCGGTCGTATCCTCCGCCCCGGCGGGAGACCTCGTCCTGGTGGTCGAGGCCGTGGAGTCGAGCTGGGTTTCGGCACGGATCGACGGCGGCGATACCAAGGAAGTCTTCCTTCAGCCCGGCCAGAAGGTCATCTGGAGGGCGTCGGATTATTTCCTGGTCAGCTTCGGGAACGCGGGCGGGGTGAAGATCCAGTTCAACGGAAAAGACCTCCCGCCCTTCGGCCCGAAAGGCGCCGTCGTCAAGGACGTCAAGATCGGCCGCGAGTGACGCGGATCCGTCCCCCTCTTTTCCTCACGCATTTTTTATGATACACTTCCTCTCTTATCAAGCCGGCGTAGCTCAGTGGTAGAGCAGCTGATTCGTAATCAGCAGGTCGGTGGTTCAATCCCACTCGCCGGCTCCATTTATTTTCAAGCAGTTGTGAATCTCCGGGATTCTCAAAAGGTATTTTGCTTCCACCGTTTGCTACCATGAGTTTATTCTTGGCTTCCTCAATCAG
>DATKAN010000018.1 GCA_035498035.1 Nitrospiria bacterium | reverse complement strand
CCCTACTCAATACTCGAATACGACGTTATAGAGTGCCGGGACCATTTCGACGCCCAACTGCGCCAACTTCGCCTTCATCGGCGTTACGCTTTTTTCGTAGGCTTTCCAGTAGACCTCTTCATTATCCCAAATCGCGACGTTAATAAAGTTGAATTGGCTGTCCGGCTTGGTGCTCCGGTAAAACTTCCCGCTCAGGAAACCGGGTTGCTTCGTGATATTGGCCTTCACGTCCTGCCACCACTTCACGAACTCATCTTCCTTCCTTTTCGGGACCGAAAACACGTTAATTAGGGTTACGGCCATGACGCATCCCTCCCCTCTTTCATGTTCAAATACCTCAGGACTCCGAATGTCGTCTCGCAAGAGACCGTATGAAAAGAATCTCCGTAAAATTCTTAAGAACGCTTGAGCGGGGATTGCGTTCGCGGTGCGGAATCAATCCGAATAAAAATCCTTCGGCCTTGCGCGTTGCCTAAACGTAGCCTGCACCCCGTATCTTCGTCACGGCGCCTTGAAGCGGCGGGCAAAAGAAATCGGATAGGCCGCCGAACGAATCCCGATCATCGGATCGGCCGGCTCGACGCCCGCCGTCACGTTTCCCGGGAGGAAGAGCCATTTATCCGCGGTGTGACTCTCCGTCGTCGATTTCGTGATCGCGATCGTGCCCAATTCGACGATCTTTCGCGTGTCCGGCCACGCCGTCGAGGGGTCGTCGATCTTGTCCTCCGGCTTGGCCACTTGCAGGAACAGTTTGAAATTGACGGGGCCGCGATGAAGCCGTTTGCCGATCTCATCGACCAGGTAGTCCGGGCCCATCTTCGCAAGCTGCTCCTTGGAGAGCGCATGCTTGCCGGCGAACGGCAGGATCTGATAGCGACCGAAGGTGACGACCCCTTTCGCGTTCGTGAATTTGAAGGCATTGATCCCGTAATACGCCACGGTTCCGTAACTCACCGGCGGCGGCTTGGGGGCCGTCACGAAGGCCTGTGCGGCGGGATGCGAGCCCAGGAAGGTCTCCATCGCCGTGGGATGGGGCGCGTCGGGACCGCTCGCCGCGATGGCAAGCAGAAAATCCCTGAACTCTTCCGCCGTGGCGACGGGGAATCCGTTGACGGAAAGGGACACGATATCCGTCTTGGACCCGTCCGGAAGTGTAAATTTCATGGCCATGCCGCGCGGCATCTCGTTCGTATCGGGAACGTCCGGGAGTCCCGAACCATCCGAGAAGCGGACCGTCACGGGAACCGGGCTCTTTTGCTTTTGAAAGTGAGCAGCCTGGCTCACGGACGCCGCCGACGCGCTCGGCGTGAACGTGCCCTCCACGATGACGCCCTTTGCGTGATTGGCCCGCGCTCCGGGATGAGCGCCGTACACGGCGTTGAAGGCATCGACGATCTGCTCGGGCAGCGATTTCTGACTCGGAGGCGCTTCCTGAGCAGGGGAAATGGTCGGGTTAACGAGGAATAAGACGAACAGTAGGGTTGCGAGTGATTTCCACATGGGTTGGTCCTCCCGCGTTGATTTACCTGTCCCGGTTTGTAAATTTTCACACGCGATGAAATTCTCTCACCCTTCCGGGGCTTGGTCAAGACATTCCACGGTCAGTTGCGTAGGGGCGGGTTTGAAACCCGCCCCTACTATGCGGAGAACAAATTCGCAAAGGCCTTGCCCTATGGCATCCGCCGATCTTTCTTTTTTGACGATGTATGGACCTGGCCCTAAGCCTCGTGTTTGCCGGACGGGGACTCCGTATGAACTCAAAGGCGAGCCGTCACCCGCAAGAACGTGGCCGGGATTGAAGTGCCGCCGTTGGTACTCTGGTTTTGCGCTTTCACCAGGTCCAAAAGCTGGCCGTGGAGTTCCTCCACTTTTCCGCTCTTCTCGGCGGCCTCGAACGCGTTCATGGTCGGCCCATAGTATCGTCGAAACGATTCGACGAGATCGGCCGGACTTTTATCGGGCGATATAAAATGGTAGGTGTCCTTGACCATGGATATTTTTTCCTTGGGCACTCCGGCCCGACCAAAACGCTCGGTGATGTGCGTATCCACTCCCCAGGTCATCGGACTGACGCAGCCTTCCGGAGGCGGAGGCGTGAACGACGAACTGATTTTCAGAAGCTGCGAAACGAAGGAAGTCGGATCGTCGGGGATCCAGTTGCCCATCACAACGCGGCCGCCGGGTTTTGTGACCCGGACCATCTCCTTGGCGACGTCGAAAGGCCTGGGGGCGAACATGGCGCCGAATACGGAAAGCGTCAAATCGAAGGAATGGTCGCGAACCCCTTGCAAGTTGGTGGCATCTCCCTCTTGAAATGTCAGCCGGCGGAGACCCGCCTCCGCCGCCCTTTTTTTCCCGGCCTCAACGAGGTTCCGGGCAATATCGATTCCGACGACTTCCGCCCCCAAACGGGCCAGCGGAACCGCCGTCGTGCCGTCGCCGCAGCCGAGGTCCAATGCCCGCAGCGGCGTCGTAATCCCGAGCGATTTAACGACGGCCTCTCCGGATTCTCTCATCAAGGCGGCAATCCGGGTAAAGTCGCCTTTCTCCCACAACGCTTTGTTTGGATTCATGATGGGTCCCTCCTTAATTGTGAATCGTTAATAATAGCGAATGCCTCCGCTTGTGCTCTCAGGCCGGCGCGACGTTCTGGTTCACACGAAAAAGATTGTCCGGGTCGTATCCCCGATCTTACCGGCATGCAATTTGGTCGTGGTGTCCTCCTTTTTCCGTGTTGTGGTTAACGGCGCCCGTCATCCGTATCAGACGGGAGTCATCGCTTCCCGGGCGGCCCAGCCGCCGAACCCCTTCACAACGGCCGGTCATCAATACAAACAGACAAGTCTGTCTTGTCCGGAAACAAAAAAATCAGCGAAGCAGGCGCTTGACCGCCCTGACCGCATCCCGAAACGGCTCCGGATTGTGGTAGATCTGGGCCATGGCCAAGGCCCCCGAAAGAATCAGCACGAAGTCGTCGGCCGCCTGTTCCGTATCGCGGTTCCTCCAAGACGCGCCCCCGGCCTTCTTAAGCTCCTTCATCAACCGTCCGACCAGTCGGCGCACCGCGAGATAGTGCTCTTTGCTTTCCCGGCGCACCGGGTTGGCGGGATCGGTGATTTCGGAGGATATATTCAGGTACGCGCAGCCCCGGTAGTCTCGCTCCCGCGACCAGGGGATGAGGGACTCGATGAGTCCGATGAGCTTCTCGTACGGTCCCGGAAACCTCTCGAGGTATTTCTCCATGAGGAGGCTCTCCTCCCGGTTCATGGACTCCACATAGGCGAAGGCCAGGGATTCCTTGGAGGGAAAGTGCGCGTAAAACGTAGCCTTGGCGACGCCGGACTTTCGGATGATCTTGTTGATCCCGGTCGCGCGATACCCGCTGCGATAGAAAAGCTCCCGGGCGGTGTCGAGGATCCGCCGGCGCGCTTCGCTCTCTGTGTGGGGATTGGCCATGTCGTTAATGTACACTAGACAGACTTGTCTGTCAAGTCCTAATTTTTCTCCCCGCACGGAAGGGTCGGGCCCCGCGCACGCGAACGGCGAGCCGGGGCGGAAAGGGTGTAGCGGCAGGAACCAAAGGCCAGCGGTTTGAGGAGCAACATCCGGGCGCGTAACCATCTGTCCATGAAATCGGGGCTACCTCACTCTGACCCCATTTCCGGCCTCTTCGATTGACAAGAAGGCAAGCGATGGCCTATTCTGAGGAGGCTTTTGGGGTCGCCATCCATCGATACGGGTTCCTGTATGTCCGACGCTGATAAAATTGTCCGGCATTTCCGACAGATTCTTCTCTGGCCCCTCCAGCTCATGCCCATCCGTGAGGATGCACCGATCCAGAAGCACTGGGAATTGTTGCAGAAGGCGGGTCCCGGCAATCCCTGGCGGGAACTGGAGGATGAGTTCACGGGAGACCCCGGCCAGTTTCAGGAGCGGCATTACAGCGAATTCGTGACTTTTCTGCCCTATGTCCAGCGCTTCCTCTACGGGGAGGGAAAATGGAGCGGATCGGACGTCCATGAGGGATCCTCGATCCGCGTCTTTCGCCGCGGCGACATCGCCAAGATGCGGGTGACGTTTCCCGGCTCCCCGGCCTCACCCGTGACCTTGACCGTGGCCCACGTGGACCTCTATTTTTTTTACGACATCGATGTGGCCATCCTGGTCGTGGAGGTCTATGCCGACGACCTGCCGTTGGGGCAGGCGCAGAACGCGCTGTTCCGTTTGGGCCGTTGTTATCCCACCTACTGGGAGCCGGACGGACATGGCGGCCACTGTCCCAAGCAGGTGGAATGGCTCTCTTCCGAGGGCAGGGTGCTCGCGGTGTCCGACTATGAGAACCGGGAGAAATATCTCTCGTTCGTCTGCCGGTACCGGTCGCCGGGCATCGCCTCCCACTGGGAATTTCTGCTCGAACCGCTGGTGTTCCACCATTCGGGGAAGAAGGGCGCCATCCGGTACCGTCAGATCGAATACCATCTCATGCCGGTGATGGCCTATCTCAGCATGGACGATCCGGGGGCGTTGACCCGGGCGGAATTCGTGCGGGTGGGGTTGGCGACCGCGCCGGGCGCGCCCGAGGCCTTACCCTACTCGGAGCGTATTCTGCGCGACTTTGAAGACCGTTGTTGCTACGACCGATACTGGAACGGGCCGGGGAAGGGCCCCTCGGGAACCCGCTTCATGTGCACCGGGCGCGTGTTCACGATGGTTGCGGACCGCGGGGAACGCGTCTTCGTGGACCGCAAGACCGATCTTGAACAATTCCGGCACGAGTACTTTCTGTTGTTCCTGATTCCGCATTTTCACAAGGCCGCCCTGCTGATGCTCGCCGACCGCCTCGTGGAGGCCATCAATGCGTTGGATGTGACCCGCAGGGACTCCGTGCGGCAGTTCCGGCGCGTCATTCGCCAGACGCTGGGGGTTTTTCTGCGTTTCGCCCATCGCTATTGGTCCCATGAGGTTTCGGATCACCGTCAGGTGAAGGAGCTGTTTCGAATGCTAAGCGAGCATCTGGGCACGGAACGGTTGTTTGAAGAACTCCGATCCGAGATCGAGGACATGAGCCAGTATCTCGACAGCGAAGCGCTGCGCCGGCAGAACGAGACGATGGTGCGCCTGACCGTGGTGGCCACGGTCGGCTTGATCGGCGTCATAACGACCGGAGTTTTTGGGATGAACCTGTTTGCGTTTGCGGAGGATCCGGCGATATGGCGACTGGGCTACTTTCTGCTCGTTCTGATTCCGACCATCGGTGTAACTCTCTACGCCGTGAAGAAGTCCCGGCGGCTGTCGGACTTTCTTGAAACCCTTGCCGACGAGAATCGGTCGTCAAGGGAGAAACTTGCGGCCTTTGTCGCCGTGTGGAAGACAACGCATAAACCGTAGAGGTTCGAGGGAAAGCATTAAGGCGGAAGAGGGAGTCGGGTTACCGCTTTTGACGGATGCGCGCTTCGACCGAATCGGGCCGCAAAGGCTTGTCGCAGGGCTCGAAGGCAGGTCCGAGTTCGAGCACGGTGTCCTCGTCGTCCTATCCGCCGGCAATGGCTCCGACAATCAAAAACGGTTCCTCACCCGACGCCACCGCATCGGGCAAGGGGGCGTCCGACGACTCGAAGGAAAGATCCTCCCCGCAAGCGAAAAATCGCAGGAAGGGCCGGCGCTGCTTGGTTGTATGATCGCGAATCGTTCCTGAAAGCATCGGGTACCGTGCTTCAAGCGCGTCGAGGATCGCGCGCGGCGTGACGGGACCTTCAATCTCCAGGCCCACCTCGCCGCCGACCCGAGCCAAGGTCCGCAAATGATACGGAATCACCACTCGTATCACGGGAGAACCTGGGCCTCCACCGATAGCACGGCCGGGAGATCCCGGACGATGGGCGACCATGTGTCGCCGGCGTCGGCCGAGGCGTATACCTGCCCGCCGGTGGTGCCGAAATAGACGCCGCACTTGTCGAGCGAGTCCACCGCCATCGCATCGCGAAGGATGTCGACGTAACAGTCCTTCTGCGGGAGACCCTTGGTCAGCGCCTCCCACTCGTTCCCGCCCGCGCGGCTGCGGTAGACCCGGAGTTTTCCGTCGGGCGGGTAGTGTTCCGAGTCGCTCTTGATCGGGACGACGTAAATCGTCTCAGGCTCGTGGGCGTGGACGTCGATCACGAACCCGAAATCGCTCGGCAGGTTTCCGCTGATCTCCCGCCACGATTCGCCGCCGTCGTCGCTGCGCATGACGTCCCAGTGTTTCTGCATGAAAAGCACCTCCGGGCGCGACCGGTGCATCGCGACGTGGTGGACGCAGTGGCCCACCTCGGCGTTGGGGTCGGGAATGAATTGGGAAACCAGTCCGCGATTGACGGGCCGCCAACTCTGGCCGGCGTCGTCGGTCCGGAACACCCCGGCCGCCGAGATGGCGATGTACATTCGATCGCGATTTGTCTCGTCGAGAAGGATCGTGTGCAGTCCCATGCCGCCGGCGCCGGGCATCCATTGGGGGCCCGTGCCGTGGCCGCGCAAGCCCGCGAGCTCCTGCCAGGTCCGGCCGCCGTCGGTGGTGCGGAAGAGCGCCGCGTCCTCGACGCCGGCGTAGACGGTGTCCGGGTCGGTCAGCGACGGCTCGAGATGCCAGACGCGCTTGAACTCCCAGGGGTGGGGCGTGCCGTCGTACCACTGGTGCGTGGTGAGGGGTTTGCCGGTCCCGGGGGAAACATCGTAGAGGAACTTGTTGCTTTCGCCCATCGGCATCCCGTCCGGGGACTTCGTCGGCTCGCCCGGTTTTGTGCCGGGTTGGAACCAGGTCCGGCCGCCGTCGTCCGAACGTTGAATGATCTGTCCGAACCAACTGCTGGTCTGCGACACGTATAAGCGGTCCGGGTCGGCGGGCGAACCCTTGGCATGATAGATCTCCCAGCCCCCGAAATGAGGACCGTTGACCTCCCACTTCTCGCGCTTGCCGTCCGATGTCAGGATGAAGGCGCCCTTGCGCGTGCCGACCAGAACCCGCACTTTGCTCATGATGAATTCTCCTTTCTAATCGGGGCGGCCCATCCCCTTATCTTGCCATGTTTGATCAAAGGCCTGCTTCAACTTCTTCATCTCGAGTTTGGTCATCTGAAGCAACTCTTTCATGACCCGTTCCGATTTCTTCGGGTCCTTGGCCTGCATCAGCTCGCCCAACCCGGCGGGGACGATCTGCCAGGATAGGCCGTACTTGTCTTTGAGCCATCCGCATGGCCCGGGCTTTCCGCCCTCGGAGAGCTTCTCCCAATACCGATCGATCTCTCGCTGTGTTTTGCAGTTCACGATGAATGATACCGCCTCCGTAAATTTAAAAATCGGGCCGCCGTTTAACGCGAGAACGTTTTGCCCCTCGAGCCGAAAGGATACGGTCATGACCGTTCCCTTCGGTTGTCCGGAGACCTTCGCACCCGATTCTCCATAGCGGGTTATTTTCAGGATCTTTGAATTCTTAAAAATTGAGATATAGAACTTTACGGCTTCTTCGGCCCGGTTGTCAAACCACAGACACGGGGTGATTTTCTGCATGGGGGCCTCCGGCCTCTGTCCTTCTCATGGATGCTTCTGTTTCTCGATCTGCGCCCGGACGGCCGGGCTGTCCGCGGCTTTCTTGACGTCGGGAGGAAAATCCGACATCTCGAACACCTGGCGGATCTCGATCACGTCGCCGTCCGCCGCGGGGACCCGGCGGGCCCAATTAACCGCCTCTTCTTTCGATTTCGCCTGGATCATCCAATAGCCGCCGATCACTTCCTTCCCCTCGATATAAGGCCCGTCCGTCACGGTGGGTTTTCCCCCCCTGAAGGCGACGCGGGCGCCCTTCGAGCTCGGGTGAAGCCCGTCGAGCGCGATGAGCGCCCCGGTCTTTGTCAGCTCCTCATTATACTTCATCATCTTTTCGACCGCATCCGCGGGCGGGGTGAACCCTTCCCCCGCCCTTTCGGCCGCCGGGGTGTCGGGTTGGTAGACCTTCGGAATCATGAACATAACGAATCGCATTGTAACACCTCCTGTTGGTTGATCATCGTTGTGACGGGGTTCAAGGCGCCACGTAGACCATCCATCCCACACCGAAGCGGTCGGCGACCATGCCGAAGCGCGGCGAGAAGAAGGTCTTCGATAACGGCATCCGCACCTGCCCCCCATCGGCGAGCGCCGAAAAGCACCGGTCGGCTTCCCCCTCATTCGGCACCGTAAGGGACAGCGAGAAACCCTCGAAATTTGGTTTCCCCAGACAATGACCGTCGGAAGCCAGCACCGTGGTCTCGCCGATGCGAAGGCTCGCGTGCAGCACTTTGTTATCGGAACCGGGCGGCACCATGCCCGGCTGAGGGGGCTCCGGGCTGTCTTGGTAGCGCATCAGCATCGTCACCTCGGCGCCGAGCGCTTTCCTGTAGAACTCGACCGCCTCCTCGCAGCGGCCGTCGAAGAATAAATAGGGTTGGACTTGCATGGTCATGTCTCCTTTCTGTCGGTGCAGCGTTCATCGGAGAGCTGGCGAATCTCGGTCTCCCCCTCCCAGCCCGGCCAGTGCTCCGCGAGCAAATGCATGAAGCGCGTCATCAGGTAGATGGCGTCCCGTTTCGACTTGAACTCGTACACCCCGTAGCCCCCGACCACCTCTTTGCTCTCGATAAACGGCCCGTCGGTCACGGTCAGCTTCCCGGAGGCCAGCCGGAGGCGCGCGCCCGCCTCGCTCGGCAAGAGCCGGCTTCCATCGATCAAGACGCCTTCTTTGATGCTTTCTTCGCGGAACTTCGCCATGGCTTCCGTAAAACCTTCGGCGGGCGCGCGCCCATTTTCGGCAGACTTGACAATCGCCATGAATCTCATTTTCCTATCTCCTTTTGCTTCGATTAGTCAACGAATTTCATCCCTCCTTCTTCGACCGCCGCTTCTCGCTGTCGCGGATCATCTCGGTCAAATCCGCGGCCGGGCGAATTTCAAAGGGACCTCCCCGCACACCCGGGTGCTTCGACATCAATTGGATGGCGTGGTTCAGGTCCTTGGCTTCGAGAATCAAAATCCCGCCCAACTGCTCCTTCGTTTCCGCGTAGGGGCCGTCGGTGACGGTCACTTTTCCGTTCTGGAACCTTAAGGTCGTGGCGTTTTGAGGGGGCTGAAGCGCTTCGCCGCCCGCAAAGTGACCGTTCTTCCGAAGCACGTCGTCGTACTCGAAACAGCCGTCGACGAAAGCATTCACCTCGCTTTCGGACATCCCCTCCCACTTCTTCGGATCCATGTATCCAAGGCAGATGTATTTCATGGGTGCCTCCTATTTTTTGGGGCTCGCGTCGCCCCCTCCACCGGCATGGCCGGATGGAGCAGCTCGACTGAGCTCGCCGAAGTCCTCCCCCTCTCGCTCGCTCCCGCTCGCCAGGGGGGACATCCACGAGCCTCGTGAATGGTTATCGTATACACCCTATTGTCGTTCGGCAATGCCCGAAATCGACAACCGACCGATTATTTTTTTAGCTCATCCAGCCGTCTATTGAGAAACCGCCGCTCCGGCTCCTGCCGAGTCAATCCGAGCGCCCGTTCGTAGGAGACCCGGGCCTCCGCCGTCCTTCCCAGTCGCCGGCAGAGATCCGCACGCGCGGAGTGCGCGAGGTGGTATTGGGCCAGGTCACCGCGCGCGAGGATGGCATCGATGAGGGAAAGACCCGCCGAAGGACCGTCTCTCATCGCGACCGCCACGGCCCGGTTCAATTCGACCACGGGCGAGGGTTCGATTTGCGCCAGCAGGTCGTAAAGAGCGACAATCCGGGCCCAATCGGTAGCCGCGGGAGCGGCCGCCTCGGCATGCACCGCCGCGATCGCGGCCTGGAGCGTATAGGGGCCCAAGCGGCGCGAGGACAAGGCGCGTTCCACCGTCGCCACTCCCTCCTTGATCTGGTCGTGATTCCACTTCGATCGATCCTGGTCCTCTAACAGAATGAGGTCGCCCGTCGGCGAGGTTCGTGCGACGCGCCTCGATTCCTGAAGAAGCATCAGCGCCAGCAGCCCGACCGCCTCGGGCTCGGGCAGGAGATCGACCAGCAGGCGCCCCAAACGGATCGCTTCGCCCGACAGATCGGCCCGCGTCAAGGCCCCTCCCGACGACGCGGCGTAGCCCTCGTTGAAGACGAGATAGATCACCCGCAGCACCGCGTCGAGCCGGCCCGGCAGCTCTGGGCGCGCGGGCACCTCATAGGGGATGCGCGCCTCGCGGATCTTCGCCTTGGCCCGTACGATGCGCTGCGCCAGGGTGGATGCAGAGGTGAGGAAGGCGTGGGCGATCTCCTCGGTCGTGAGGCCGCAGACCTCGCGCAGGGTGAGGGCGATCTGCGCGTCCGGAGACAGGGCCGGGTGACAGCAGGTGAAGACCAGCCGCAGCCGATCGTCCTCGACGTCCTCGTCTTCTCCCTCCGCGGTATTCTCGCCGGCCGCGGCGGGCTCGGGAACATCGTCGAGCGGCTCAAACCGTGCGCGCCGGCGCATGGCGTCGATGGCCTTGAAGCGTCCGGCCGACACCAGCCATGCACGGGGATTGGCGGGTACACCGTCGCGCGGCCACTGTTCCAGCGCGGCCCGGAAGGCATCCTGCAGCGCCTCCTCGGCAAGATCGAAATCTCCGAGAAGCCGGATCAGGGTCGCGAAGACGCGGCGCGACTCGGCCTGGTAGACGGCGTCCACCTTATCCCGGATGCGCTCCGTGAGGTCTCCGTTCATCAGCGGCGCTCCCGCGTCTCCTGGCGATCGAATATAAGATTATTCATGGGGTCCTTACGAATCGGGGTGAAACGCCGCTCGACATCCCGTAGTCGAACGGCCGAGCCGCAAATTGACAACGGGATTTTCGCCGGGCCGTAGGCTTGCAGGAACCTGTCCTCTAATATGGGGCCTTATCGGGGGGTCAGTCAAGTCAAGAAAAAAACGGGGTCTGAAATGGGCGAAAGGCGGGGATGGTCCATTCTCGTAGGGGCGGGTTTGAAACCCGCCCCTACCGAAAGCCAACCCATCAATCGCCGTCGTCGTCCGCGGCATCCTCGACGGCCGTCGTCGGAACACCGGCCTTCGCCTTGGCCGGCGCTTCCTTGACCCCCTGATCGCGGATCTGCATCCGGCCGTTGATGGGGAGCGCGTCGAGCAGCACCGTCTCGCTCCCGTCGTAATTTCCGAAGGCGGCGCCGATCCGGATCCAGTAGCTCTTTCCGCCCCGATCCACCACCGTAAAGACATGCCGCGCCGGGCGGGATTTTTTCTTTCCGTTCTCGTTGTCCATGGCATCCTCCATTGTTTAAGGTCTTATCCTCCGCCCGTGGAGATTGCAGGATGCATACCATGAAAATGGGCGCGTAAATACTCACTTAAAATCGAAAATCATGAATAGGGATTCAGGTCGGCAGGACGGGATGCATGACGGTTCAGATCGGCGGGAACAACTCTCTGAACTTAGCTATTCTATGTCAAACCGCATAATGGGCATACGCTCTTATGACCTTCCGGTCGGGGCCGAAATGAAACACTTCGGCGGCCGGGCCCCGCGGCCCTTTGTAGTAAAGGGTGAGGCTGTCGACCCCGACCAGTATCGCGAGCAACTCAAACCGAAGTTCCGGGATGAGCTGCAGCGCCTTTGCCCAATAGGAGCCGACCCTGTTCTTGCCCTTGAGGGTACCCGAGGGCTCGCCCGCGATCTGAATAATCACGGGGGAGGACATCTCAAACTGATCCGAATAATGGGAAAGAATGCGATTGAGGTCATGACTGTTCCACGAGGCGATCCAATCGTTCGCAAAATGCTCGGCAAATTTCTTGTCGATCATGGGTCCTCTCTTCCCGCCCCGTTACGACCCCCAGGGCAACTCCCTATCTTATTCTTCGACAAATTTCAGGATCTTAGCCTGATCTTCGGGCTTCAGATCGATGAAGCCCAGGCCGATTCCGACGCCGTCGTGAACATAAAGCACCCGGGTCAGGATCTGGATGGGTTGCGGATCCTTGTCGTGAAGTTTGAACCGAAGATTGAGGTGGGTGCCCGCCGGAAAATGTTCATGCGTGTCCAGATCCATCCCGCCGACACTGAGGTCCTGGCACCGGCGGATCCCAACCCCCACGACCTCCACTTCTTTTATGAAATGGATTCTTTTGTTCTTCCGGCGCTCTTCCTGATCTGCTTCAGCCATTGGCACTCTCCGGGGTTGGGTCCAATGCCACAGTCTATTTATTACCATAATACCCTAGTTCCGCCCTCAACTTTCAACCGCAACCATCCCTAATATTCGTATTCCTGTTTTTCCCATTGCGGATTCCAGGCGACCTCCCACAAATGCCGATCGGGGTCTTCGAAATAACCGGCGTAGCCGCCGTAGAAGGTGTCGTGCGCCGGCTTGACGATCACCGCGCCCGCCCTTCGGGCCTGTTCCATCACCGCATCCACTTCTTTTTTTGAGGAGACGTTGTGCCCGAGCGTGAATTCGGTCGGGCTTGGGAGGCCGGCCGGGATGCCGGCGTCATGCGAAAGGCTTTTTCGCGGCCAGAGGGCCAGCTTCACCCCCGACTGCAACTCGAAGAAGACCACCGCGCCATGTTCAAATTCCGTCCCGACGATCCCCTCCGTCGGAAGCCCCATCCCGTCCCGGTAAAAACGCAGCGACCTTTCCAAATCGTCAACGCCGATTGTTATAACAGTAATCCGCGGTTTCATGCTTGGGCTCTCTGGGTGGGTACAACCATGATTGGATTGATCGATCAATCGGGGTTCGCAAAAAATTAAAGAACCCTGCTTTCAGAGTCGGAGATTGCGCCCGCCGTGCGGATTTAATAAGCGATGAGATCCTCTCACCTTTCCCAAACCTTGTCAAGATTTTCGAGGATCGATTGAGGAGATGGGCTGACATCGCGTTGCAGATCATCCGGCCCCTCCCGCAGTTGACTTCGGTGGGGCGGATGGACGACAATAGCTTCCGATGAAGATTCTGCTGGCCAAGCCCAGAGGTTTCTGCGCCGGGGTGGACCGTGCGATCGAGATCGTCGAGACGGCCCTCAAGCTCTACGGCCCGCCGGTCTACGTGCGGCACGAGATCGTCCACAACCGCCACGTCGTCGAGACGCTCCGCGCCAAAGGCGCCGTCTTCGTGGAAGAGCTGAACGAGGTTCCGGACGGCGTTCCGGTCATCTTCAGCGCGCACGGCGTCCCCAAGTCGGTCTGGACCGATGCGGGCAAACGAAAACTCAAGTCGATCGACGCCACCTGTCCGCTCGTGCTCAAGGTCCATCAGGAGGTCGACCGGGACCATCGCGAGGGCTACGAACTGATCCTCATCGGCCACGCCGGCCATCCCGAGGTGATCGGGACGCTGGGCCAGATCCCGGACAAGTTCCACCTCGTCAGCTCGGTGAAGGACGTGCAGAATCTGACGGTGGACGATCCCGAGCATCTCTCCTACGTCACGCAGACCACGTTGAGCATCGACGAATGCAAGGACATCGTCGAGGCGCTGCACCGGAGGTTCCCGAAGATCAAGGGGCCGCGCCAGGAGGACATCTGCTACGCCACGCAGAACCGGCAGAACGCCGTGAAGGAGGTCTCGCAGACGGCCGATCTCTTCCTGGTGCTGGGAGCGCCCAACAGCTCCAACTCAAACCGCTTGAAGGAGCTGAGCGAGCAGCGGGGCGTGCGCGCCTACCTGATCGAATCGTTCCGGGATATTCAGCCGTCCTGGTTGGAGGGGGTCGAAACGGTGGGGATCACGGCCGGCGCATCCGCGCCGGAAGTCCTGGTGCAGGAAGTGGTGGACTATCTGAAGACCCAGGGCGCGGACGCGGTCGAGGAATGGACCGTGGTGGAAGAGAACGTCCAATTCCAGCTCCCGAAGGAGCTCGTGCACGTCCGCCTTCATTGATCCGGATCGGTCGAGCCTTGTCCGAGCTTCATCGGACTGATGTGCGGCTCATACAGGATCTGGATCACGTTTCCGTCCGGGTCGGCCATGTAAAACGAGCTGCTTCCGTCCCGGTGGCGCTTGAACGGCTTGACGATCCGAACCCCCGCCTCGCGCATCCGCCGCTCGTATCCCTCCACCGCCTCGGGGCTCTCCACGACGAAACCAAAATGGTCCAGCGTTTGTCCCACGGGGTTAAACGCGGTCCGGTCCTCCTCCGACATCAAATGCAAGGCGAGATTATCGCAGCCGCTGGATAAATACACATTCTCCGGATCCGGCTCCCACACCACCGTCATCCCCAGGAGCTCCTGATAAAAGGCGCGGGCCGATTCCATATCGCTGACCCGCAGAGCAAGATGGCGCAGGCCCAGAAGCGATGGACGGCTTTCCTTCTTGTCGGTCACGATCGTCCTTGCGTATTTGAAAAATGATGGCGCACGACTGTAACGTAACGTCTTTCGCGGAGAAAAGTCAAGGCGATGACGGGATAAAAAAGGCGGAGCCCCTTTAACGGGGCTCCGCCTCCTGGAAAACCGGCAGTTATTCGCTCGGTTTATTTCACGTCGATCTTGATCTCGCGTGTCTTGGCCGCCTCCGCTTTCGGAAGGACGATCTTCAATATGCCGTCTTTGTATTCGGCCTTGATGGCGTCGGCCTTGACCGGGACCGGGAGTTCCAGCGTCCTCTGAAAGTTGCCGTAACGGCCCTCCATCCGGAAAAAACCTTCCCGCTTCTCTTCATGCTCGAACTTACGCTGTGCCTTGATCGTCAGCGCATCTTCCGTCAGCGAAAGAGACAGATCCTCCTTTTTCACTCCGGGAAGCTCGGCCTGCACGATGACCTGATCCTTCTCCTCGTACATGTCCACCGCGGGCAACCATGCCGCGGTTTGCGTCAGATCGCCGTCGCCGGTCGGCCACAACGAGCCGAACAAGCGGTCCATTTCGTCATGCATCTTTCGGAGATCCCGAAACGGCTCCCAGAGGCCCAAACGACGCTCGACATCTTTTCTGACCGGTAACATATTGAATTCCCCCTTTCTTGTTTATCTAAACTTGATACCGAATATTTCTGCTAGCACTCTTCATTGCTGAGTGCTAATTTATTTATACACCAGTCAAAATTAAGTTGTCAAGATTATTTTTAATAAATTAAATCAACCGGTTACTATATTTCGGTCGGGAAAAATGGCGGAGGAAGACCTCCCCCCTAATGAACGAGCAGGGGTTCGAGGCGGGGCCAGAAGCTATCCACGATTTTCTGATACCCAAGCGCGGTCGGATGGATTCCGTCGGCCTGATTGAGATCCGGCCGGGCCGCGACCCCTTCGAGAAAAAACGGGATCAGCGTCAGGTGATAACGGCCGGCCAGCTCCGGAAAAATCTTCTCGAACGCCCCGGTATACTCCCTTCCGTAATTCGGCGGCATGCGCATCCCGGCGAGGACGACCCGGACATGCTCCTTTTGAAGCTCTTCGATGATTTCGGCCAGGTTCTTTTCGGTTTCGACAACGCCGAGGCCGCGCAATCCGTCGTTCGCGCCCAGCTCCAGGATCACGATCTCGGGCCGGCTTTGCAAAATCCACGGGACCCGGCGAAGACCGCCGGCCGTCGTCTCGCCGCTCACCCCGCCGTTGACCACGCGATAGGAAAAGCCCGCCGCGCGGATCTTCCGCTCCAGCACGGCGGGATAGGCCTCCTCCTCCGTCACGCCGAGCCCGGCCGTCAGGCTGTCTCCGAACGCGACGATCACACCCTCCGTAGCGGAATGGGATGGCGGCGGAGAAATAGGAACGGTTTCTTTTGAACCGGCCGATCGGAGAGGACGGCCCTCGGTCGTGTCGTAGGAATTCTGCCGGCAAGCGCTCCCGCTGATGAAAAGCAGCAAAAGTATCGCCCAGGCCAACCTTAACTTACCCAACGAAACCTCCCGATATGATATTTAAGATAGTGTATAATACATACTCGGTGACCGCAAGATAAGACCCATGACCCTCTGAGAACCCCATGATCCGTGTCTGTGACCTGACAATGCGACTTCCCAGCGGCGGAAGGATGGTCACGATTCTGGACGGAATCGACCTCGAGATCCCCGAAAAACAATTCCTGGCGGTGGTGGGGCCCTCCGGAAGCGGGAAGTCGACACTGCTCGGATTACTGGCGGGGCTGGATCGGCCGACCACGGGCTCGATCCGGTTCGACGGAATTTCCCTGACGGAGCTGGGCGAGGATGAGCTGGCCCGGCTGCGGCGGGAGAAGATCGGGGTGGTCTTTCAGGCGTTTCATCTGATCCCCACGCTGACCGCCGTTGAAAACGTCAAGATCCCCCTCGAGCTTCGCGGCGATCCCGACGCCGACCGGGAAGCGCTCCGCATCCTGGAAGCGGTCGGCCTGACGGACCGGAAGGACCACTATCCCGTCCAGCTTTCGGGGGGCGAGCAGCAGCGGGTCGCGATCGCGCGGGCCTTCATCGGCCGACCCTCGCTTCTTCTGGCGGATGAACCCACCGGCAACCTGGACACGGCCAACGGGCAGCGGATCATCGAACTGCTCCTCCGTCTCCATCGCGACCGGGGGAGCACCTTCATCCTGGTCACGCACGATCCGACCCTGGCCGTCCACGCGGACCGCATCCTCACGTTGCGCGACGGCCGTATCGTCGACGACCGGAAACAGGCCCGTTCGTGAACCGCTTCGTTCTCAAAATGGCCTGGCGGGAGGCACGCAGCTCCTACCGGCATCTCCTTTTCTTTCTGTCCTCCATCGCGATCGGCGTCGGGTCCATCGTCGGGACCGGAAACCTCTCGGCCAATCTGGAGGCGATGACGCTTCACGAATCGCGCAACCTGATTGCGGCCGATCTGGAGGCCCGCCTGAATCGGCCGCTTTCGCCGAAGGAGGAGGCCTTCCTGCCGGAGCTCGCGCGCGAGGGCGTCGGGTTCATTCGCGTGACCGAGTTGCACGGCATGGCGATGACACAGGATTCCGCGTTAAGCCAGCTGGTCGAGCTCAAGGCGGTGGAGCCCGGCTATCCATTCTACGGCCGGCTCAGGATCGACCCGCCTCCATCCGATTCGACCCGCGATCCGTTTCTCGATCCGGACGCGGTCTGGGTCCAGGAGGCGCTCCTGATCCGTCTCCATCTTCAGGTCGGAGACGTCGTAAAACTGGGAGAGGCGCTCTTCACGATCCGCGGCGTGATCCGCCAGGAGCCGGATCGCGTGGCCGGGACATTCAGCCTGGGGCCGCGGGTTCTTCTCTCGCAACAGGGACTGCGCAGAACCGGCCTGATCCAGCCGGGAAGCCGTATAACCGACCGGTATCTTTTCAAGCTCCCGCCGTCGGAAACGCCGGAGGCCTTGAAAACCGAACTGTCCGGCCGTTGGTCTTCCGAATCGGTCCAGATCCATACCTACCGCGACGCCCAGCCGCGCTTGAAACGATTCCTGGAGAATTTCACGACCTATCTGGGCCTGGTCGGATTGATCACGTTGATCATCGGCGGCATCGGCGTGGCCGGCAACATCCATACCTTTCTCGCCGAGCGGATCGGAACGATCGCGATCCTGAAATGCCTGGGCTGTTCGTCCTCCTCGATCCTGACGATCTACCTTCTCCTGGCCCTTTTCCTGGGCGGGATCGGAAGCCTGATCGGAATTTTCCTGGGTATGGCCGTCTATTACGCCCTGCTTCCGTTTCTGGCCGGCTTTCTTCCCCCCGACTTCGTATTCCGTCCGATGCCGCTCGCGGCGGTCCGGGGACTGGCCATGGGCCTGCTGGTCACCCTCCTCTTCTCGCTCTGGCCGTTGCGGATGGTCCAACGCTGGACGCCGTCCCGCGTTTTTCGGCAGGAGGTCGAGGCCGAAGGGAAGGGCTTCCCCGATAGAAAGACCTGGTTGCTTGCGGGAATCATACTGCTCGGCTGCCTCGGCCTTTCGCTCTGGCAGGCCGGGTCATTCCGCTTGGGCGGATGGGCGGCCGCGGCGATCGGCGTGGCCGTCCCGCTCCTTCTGGCGGCCGCCTGGGCGACGCTCGGGGCGTTGAAACGGATCGGCCGACGCTTATCCATACTGCGCCGGTCGCTCATTTTGCGGTATGGAATCGGGAACCTCTTCCGTCCGGGACGCCAGATCGTCACCATCGTCCTGTCGATCGGAATCGGGGTGACCATCCTGCTCACGCTGGCTCAGGTCGAGCGAAACCTGATGTCGCAACTTCAACAAAATGTTCCCCGGGACGCCCCCGGCCTCTTCTTCATCGATCTTCAACCGGACCAGAAGCCGCCGTTTGAGGGCCTGATGAAGAAATGGGACTTGAAAAGACCGCTCCAACTCACCCCCTTGGTCCGGTCGCGGCTTCACGCCGTCGATGGTAAACCCGTCTCGGAAATGCAGACCGAAAACCGTCCCGACGGCTGGTATTTCACGCGGGAATACGTCCTGACGTTTCAGAGAGACCTCCCCGACCACAATATCCTTCAACGGGGGCAATGGTGGGGCGGGACTTCCGGAGCGGACGCCGCCGGTTCGATCCCGTCGATCTCGGTCGAGGCGGAGGCGGCGCGGCACCTCGGAATCGATCTCGGTTCCACCGTGACCTTCGACATCCAGGGCGTTTTGGTCACGGGCCGGATCGCGAGCATCCGGGAGGTGGACTGGGGAAGCATGACCACCAATTTTTTCTTCATCTTCGCCCCCGGGGCGCTGGATCGGGCCCCCCTCACCTATGTGGCGACCGCCTCGACGCGGCCGGAGGAAGATCTGGCGATACAGAACGCGGTCATCGGCGCGTTCCCGAATGTGACCGTGATCAACCTCCGTGAAGTATTGGATACGATCGCGGGGATCCTGAGGGAGATCATCCGGACCGTCCAATTCATGGCGGGCTTCGGGTTGCTGGTCGGCCTGATCGTGCTGTCGGGAGCGATCGCCGCGACCCGCGCGCGGCGGCGCACCGAGATGGTCCTTTTTAAAACGCTGGGCGCGACCCGGCCGACGCTGGCCGCCATGATGGCCGTGGAGTACGGACTGCTCGGTGTCGTCGCGGGGATCGTCGGAGGCCTCCTCTCCACGGGATTGTCATGGGGCATCGTCCATTACTTTTTGGAGCTTCCATGGCGCTTCTATCCCCTGACCTTTCTGATCGGGCTGGCCGCAACCGTGATCGTTACCATGACGGGCGGCTTCCTGACCACCCATCGCCTCCTGGGCCAGAAACCCCTGGCCGTCCTGCGATCGGATTGAGGAAACCAAAGCGCCTCGATACAATTCCCTTGCACAAGAATGCGAACCATTGGTATAAATAATAATAGATGATCGCTCAGGACACATTGATCGCCTATGTCCGGACCGCACTGCCCGATGCGGTGGTTTCGGTGACGGACCGGACCGGCACGATGGACCATTTCAGCCTCCGGGTCGTCTCCGACCATTTTAAAGGCAAGGGGCTTCTCGACCGCCATCGGCTGATCTATCAGGCCCTGGACGAACCCATGAAGGACGGGAGGATTCATGCCGTCGAGATCAAGGCGCTGACCCCCGATGAAACCAATTAAACAGGCAAAGGAGAATTGAATGCCGGTTCCAAACCAGGAAATCGAACAGAACATCAATGAAGAGATCAAGGAAAACCCGATCCTGATTTACGGAAAGGGCACCAAGGAAGCCCCCCGTTGCGGTTTCACTTTGGAGACCATCCGGTTCTTTGAAAAGTACGGCCATCCCTACACCGTGATCGACGTTTTGAACGACATGCCGAAGCGCGAAGTCCTGTCCAAGATGACCAACTGGCCCACGCTGCCGAAGGTTTTCATCGGCGGGGAATTCTACGGCGACACCGACATCTTGGATGAGATGGAACGGAAGGGAGAGGTCAAACCGCTGTTGGACCGGATCTTCCAGAAGAAATGACCGCCGGTTTCAGGCCCGGCTGACCCGATTCCGCCCGTCCCGCTTGCTCTGATAGAGGGCGTCGTCGGCCATCTTCACGAGGTGATCGACGATCTGGATCCGTGCGTCGGGAAAGGCCGCCACCCCGATGCTGATGGTCAGGCGAATCGTCTTTCCGTATTCGATCGGGAACAGGTGCTGCGCCACCTGCTCCCTCATCCGCTCGGCCTTGGCCAAGGCTCCCTGCATGTCGGTCTGCGGCAGAACCACCAAAAATTCCTCCCCACCGATCCGGGCGAGGATGTCCGGCTCGCGGAAGCTTTTTTGAAACAGCTCCGAGATCTGACGCAACACGCGGTCTCCCGCCTGATGACCGTAGCGATCGTTCACCTCCTTGAAATAATCCAGATCGATCTCCATGCAGGAGAGCGGGAGGCTGAAACGCACGCTTCGGGAGAATTCCGCCTTGAGCTCCTCCAAAACATGCCGGCGGTTGTACAGCCCCGTCAATTCGTCCCGGATCGCCATCTCCTCCAGACGATGGGTCGTCTCGACCAGGAAACGCCGGGTGCGCTCCAGAACCCCGGTCATTTCGTAGAAGGTTCCCGCCAGGTCCTCGATTTCATCCCCCGTGTGGATATCGATCTTTGGCAGGACATGGGGCGTCGCGGTCGTACGCCGTTCCATCGGAAGCGCCTGGATCCCCTGGATGATCCGGCGGGCCTGGGTCTGGAGAAGCGTGATCGGCCGGACGATCGTTCGGACCACCAGAATGGCCAGGACCACCAGGATGACCGACCCGATCCCGGCCGAAAAGGCGGTCCAACCCAACAGGGAACGCAAGGGCGCGTAGGTCTCCTCGGGATTCTGGCTGGTGAAGATGAACCAGCGCTGCCCGCCGAGGCTCTTGGGGCTGAGATCTTCGATTGTGAAGGTCACCGGGGCGAAGCCGTTGATCGCCTCCCGCCCGGGATAATGGACATCCATCTCCGTGGTGGTCCATCCGTCCCTTTCCCGAAAGATGGCCCGGGTGAATCCTTTCGAAAGAGTATGGTTCTTGATCTGGAAAATCGGGCAGAACAGGAGCGAACCGTCCGAGGAAGCCAGCATCGTGTGATCCGAATGCCCGATATGCACGTCGGTCACGGATCGGAACAAGCGATCCACGGTATGATTCATAATGAGAACGCCGGCGATTTTTCCGTCGCGGCGCACCGGGACCGCCACATTGAGCGTGTAGGCCGACAAGGCCGGATCCCAGGTGATGTCTCCGAGAAACAGCTTTCCCCTTCCTTCGTCGAATGCGGCCTCCCACTCGATCTCCTTTCGGTAGAGGTACCGGGTCGCCGCATCCCGCGGTGATGCGGCCACCAAGGCCCCTTCCCGATCCGTCAACACGAGCAGATGATACTGCGCCGGGTTACGCTGGCGAAAGTCCTCGAGCATTTCCACGGCCCGGCGGTCCATCCCTGCCGAATCCTTGGACGAGCGCCAGCGGGCGGCCGCGAATTCAACCCGCTCGCGAACCGTTTCCGGACCCAGTCCATTGTATTTTTGATCGGCCTCCCCGGCCGCCCGGACCAACGCATCGGATCGCGCCAGCTCGACCGCCCTGTCCATAAGGTCGTTGACGAGAAGGCTCAGTTTGTCACCCGTCTCGTGAGCCAGGACCTGAAAGGCCGATCCCATCGTTTTCCGGATGGCGTTGCGTTGAGAAAAATAACTGAGGGAGAATCCCAGGATCATGGGAAGGAGACCCACGATAATGGAGGCCAGAACGAGTTTTCGGACGAGATTCAAACTGACGGGGGGTTTTGCCACGTTCGCATCCTGATGATACAGGACTTCGTCAACGCGCTTCGGAGATCATTCAACGTTTTATATAGTTTAACATTTTTAACTGATTTGTCTATAGATTCCTTTCATCGAATGATGTTCCGGCGTCAATTTCCAGAACCCCTATTTCCGGTTCACTAAATAAAAAGGGCCGTGGGACGGTCCTTTTTTTTCAGGCTCCCCAATCGGGATAATAGAGAGAACCTTTAAAGTCACATTCCGGATGGCATAAGGTCAAGATCTTCAAGGTGTTCCCCAGAAAACCCATTTTATTCATGCAGGCAATCCTGTTTACATGTAATCACGTTTGTATTAAGATGTCACGCGGTTAAAAGAAAAATCAATGGTTATGCGTAATTCTGCTTACGATCGTTGCCATGTCCGCCCAACGAATCTCTATGCCGATCAAACATCAAACCTTACGACCTGTGCCCATAAGTTTGTATGGGGCTCCGAACTCGTTCGCGGACGCGGCGGCGGGCAGTGGTATGACTGGTCCAATCTCGCGGGACCCCACGCGCGCCAAATGCGCCTGCCGACGTGCAGCCGTAATGCTGGCGTTACTGGCGCTCGCCGCGTGGTGGCTCGCCTCGCTCCCCGCGCTTGCGCAGACGGAAACCCCGCGCCCCGCTGTCGAGGATGGGACGGAGGCCGCGAAAGAGGAGAAGGAATCTCCTTGGCTTCTGGTCCCCGTGTTCCAATCCAATCCGAAGCTCGGCCTTTCGCTCGGCGGGCTCGCAGGGTACATGCATTACTTCGACGAGAAATCGCGGGTCTCGCTGTTCGGCGTCATGGCTCAATACACGTCCACCGGCTCGATCGTGGGCGCGGCCTTCACCCGGAGCTCGTTCGACGAAGACCGTCAACGGCTGGTGGCGGGGGCCGCGTACGGTTACGTCAAGAACGATTACAAGGATTACCTCGGAACCGGAGTTCCGCTGCAGTCCAACGGCGAGCTTCACTCCTTCATCACCCGCTACCTCTACCGCGTCCAGGGTGACTGGTTCATCGGCGCGCAGGGAATCTTCCAGAACTTCAACATCTCCGGCAATACGACATTTGACCAACAGATGCTCGATATCCTGGGGATCAAGGGATACAAGTCGAGCGGGGTGGGCGTCAACGCCTATCATGATTCGCGCGACAACGAGAACATGCCCGCGCGGGGCTGGCTCCTCAACGCCAACAACATTGCCTACCGCGGAGGGTTGGGCAGCGAGCAGAATTTCGACGTCTATCGGCTCGACCTCAGAGGCTTCATCCCGCACGGCAATGGCAATGTGCTTGCCGCGCGTTCGTGGAATTGGTGGACCGTGGACGCGCCGGCGGCGGGGCAAGCGCCGGTCCTGCTTCGCGGCTACAAGATGGGCCAGTATCTCGGCAAGTACATGTCTTCGATCGAAGTCGAGGAGCGGCTGCGGCTCGGGCAAAGGTGGACGAGTACATTTTTCACCGGAGTGGCATGCCTGTACGGGGATGGAAAGGAATGTTCGGAGAGCACAAACCTCTATCCGATGGGGGGCGTCGGCATCCAATACGTCGTCAAGCAGAAAGAGGGCATCGTTTTAAACCTGGAATACGCCGTGGGGAAAAATTCGAATTATGGGGTTTATCTGAAGATGGGATACAGTTTCTGAAACTCGAAGCCGCGCCGCAAAACGCATGATGCTCCGGCGTCGATTTCCAGCAGCGCTATTTTCGATTTACTATTTACGCTTCACCCACTACCCCCTCTCACCGGCCGACAGTTGCCGCAAGTTTGTGATGTCTCTTAAAGGGGGTGCCCCAAATAATCGGTTGTATTCACGGCTGAACTGCGAAGGGCTTTCGTAGCCGACCTGGAACCCCGCGGTTGCCGCATCTTGGCGCTCCGTGAGCATCAACCGCCGCGCCTCGTTCAAACGCAACCATTTTTGGTACTGCAGCGGGCTCATGGCCGTCACCGCTCGGAAGTGATGGTGGAAGGTCGATGGACTCATATTGACTTGCGTGGAGAGGTCATCGATGCGCAACGGCTTTGTGAAGTTACCCTTCAACCAATTGATGGCCCGCGCGATTTGATGACTCTGACTTCCCCTCGACGCCATCTGGCGCAGACGCGCGCCTTGATCACCCACCAGTAAACGGTAAAAAATTTCACGCTGGATGATCGGCGAAAGAATCGGAATATCCTTGGGCTCGTCCAGCAAGCCAATCAACCGTTGAAAAGCGGTAAGCAGCGGCAGCGTGACCTTGCCGATGGCCATGGCCCGGCTCGACCTCTGCGTCTCGGCCCGAGGAAGGGTGCTGTCCACCATCAACTCCGCCAGTTTGCGCAGATCGAGTTTCAATACCATTCCAAGGTAGGGCTTCTCCGGACTGGCTTGCAGGATCTGAACTACCGTGGGCAGATTGATTGACGTGATTAGATAATGTTGCGCGTCATACACATAGGCATCATTTCCGAGGACCGCGCGCTTGGCCCCCTGAGCCGCCATGCATATGCAGGGATCGTACATTGCGCTCGTCGGTTCGCTCGGTTCTTCTCTGCGATAAAGCGACAAGCCGGGGACGGCGGTCTCCGTCCGGGGGTCGTTTTTACTGGAAAATCGGGCAATGCTCCTTCCTAACGCATCCAGCGCAGTCTCCATGCTGTTGTTTTCCATCAAGGGCTTGACCTCTTCTTTTTGCATCGATTTCTCCTTTTTTTGAGCTGCACCGATCCTACCAAACGACGCAGGGTTACACAACCATTTTTCCGGGCCCTCGGAGGATTAGGCAAGAAATGAGCAGGATTGGTCTACCTGCCATTGTTTTTATAGGAGTACGATATGGTCATCAATAAAGCGGTATAAGGAAAGGAGATAAGCCATGAAAGGTACTGTTCTGTATGGTCCGCATGACGTGCGTTTCGAGGAACGCGCTGACCCGAAAATCATCAAACCGACGGATGCCGTCATCAGAATATCGGCCACCTGTGTCTGCGGGTCCGACCTGTGGCCCTACCGCGGCATCAGTCCGGTCACTCAGCCGACCCCCTTCGGACACGAGTACTGCGGGATCGTCGAGGAGGTCGGCCGCGCGGTCACCAAGGTAAAACGCGGCCAGTTCGTCATCGGTTCGTTCTTCGCCTCCGACAACACCTGTCCCACCTGTCAGATCGGATACCAGTCGTCCTGCCAACACCGCGAATTGGTCGGCAGCGCGCAGGCACCATTTCTGCGCGTTCCGCTCGCGGACGGCACCCTGGTGGCCACCCCGGAGGTTCCCTCGGATGATCTGATCCCGAGCCTGCTGACGCTCTCCGACGTCATGGGCACCGGCTGGTTCGCCGCGGTCGCGGCCGACGTGAAGCCGGGCAAGACGGTCGCGGTCGTCGGTGACGGCGCGGTCGGCCTCCTCGGCGTGCTCTCCGCCAGGCAGATGGGCGCCGGGCGGATCATCGCGATGAGCCGTAATGAGTCGCGGCAGAAGCTCGCCCGCGAGTTCGGCGCGACCGATATCGTGACCGAGCGCGGCGACGAGGGTGTGGCCCGTATCAAGGATTTGACCAAAGGCCTCGGTTCCGACGCGGTGCTGGAGTGCGTCGGCACGCAGGAATCGATGATGCAGGCGATCCGCTCCACCCGTAAGGGCGGGCATGTCGGCTATGTCGGCGTCCCGCACGGGGTCGAGCTGAATGGCGAGGAGCTGTTCTTCGCCCACGTGCACCTCCACGGCGGCCCCGCGCCGGTGCGACGCTTCCTCCCCGAGCTGATCGACCTGGTGTGGAACGGGAGGATCAACCCCGGCAAGGTTTTCGACCTCACTTTGCCTCTCGACCAGGTGGCGGAGGGCTACCGCGCGATGGACGAGCGCCGCGCGATCAAGACGCTGCTGCGCCCGTAAATCAAGGAAGACCCACAAATGGCCACATGGTCGAAAGACGAACTGCGCAAGATCGCCGAGGGCGATGACCTGCACATCGCACCGTTCCGCGAGGACGGGGTGACGTACGGCACGCCGACCTGGATCTGGTCCGTCGCGGTCGGCGACGCCCTCTATGTGCGTGCGTACAACGGACAGAAGTCTCGTTGGTACCAGGCCGCGGTGCGGCAGAAAGCGGGGCGGATCACCGCCGCGGGCGTGACGAAGGAGGTCGCCTTCGAGCCGGTCGAAGGGGCGATCAACGACCGCGTCGACGACGCCTACCGGGCGAAGTACAAGGGCAGTTCGTACCTCAGCCCGATGATCGGCGCACGTGCCCGCTCCGCGACTGTGAAGATTATCCCGCGCAAGACCAATTCATGATACTGTCTCGAAGAGAATCTCGGCGCAATGGCCGTCGAGTTCACTCCAGATGAACTCCGGGAGATCAATTCACATTCGAACGACGGGAGTTGACTATGACCTATGACGTTCTCGACCTCGAACAAGACAGATCGAATGCCCGTGATGATTTTTCTTACCTTGAACGAAAGGAGCAGGCCATGAGAAATGAAGTCCTTGATGTGGAGCGCCGTAGGTTCATCGGCGCGTCACATGGTGCCGTTTCCGGCGCTGCCCTTGCAAGCGCTGGGTCTAATAGCATTTAATTCGGAGGTCGTTATGGGAAGTGTCACAGTATTAATTGGATCCGGATCAATCGGAGTCGCAATCGCACGCAGGGTGAGCGCCGGCAAACACATTCTCCTTGGTGATTTACGGCAAGAGAATGCGGGTTCAGCAGCTAAAGTCTTGAGTGACGGAGGCTTTGCAGTTTCGACTGCGACGGTCGATGTTTCCTCGCGCGAACAGGTTGAGAGTCTCGCTAAAAAGGCCGCAAGCCTCGGTGACGTGACGCACGTCATTCACGCAGCCGGAGTCTCACCCTCGCAAGCTCCAATCGCTGCGATTTTGAAAGTGGATCTGTATGGCACAGCCCTCGTGCTCGAAGTATTTGGAAACATCATCGCACGCGGAGGTTCGGGCGTTGTGATTGCATCGCAGTCCGGTCATCGCTTAGGCGCTCTCACCGATGAACAAAACAAGCTTCTCGCATTGACCCCTGCCGATCAGTTGTTGTCGCTTCCGATGCTGAAGCCCGATCAAGTGAAGGATACTTTGCACGCCTATCAACTCTCGAAACGCGGAAATGCTTTGCGGGTGATGGCCGAAGCCGTTAGATGGGGTAAGCGAGGTGCGCGGCTCAACACGATTAGTCCTGGTATCATTATCACCCCGCTCGCCAACGATGAGCTGATAGGTCCTCGCGGAGAAGGCTATCGCCGGATGATTGAACTTTGTCCCGTGGGGAGAGCTGGAACTTCTGATGAGGTTGCAAATGTCGCAGCCCTTCTCATGGGACCGGAAGGCACCTTCATTACAGGAAGTGACATTCTGATGGATGGCGGAGTCACCTCTTCGTACTTCTTCGGGGAGCTTGCTCGTTCTAAATGAGCAGCCAAGCGGCAGACAAGCAATGTAATTTGATGGAGTAGCAGCATGCGAATTGGCATTCTGGGTTCGGGGTTGATGGGCGGCAAGCTCGGAACGATCTTTGCGCGGGCCGGGAGGCCGCTTATGAATTGCGAAAGGATTTTCACTCGAAACAAGTGAGGAAACATGATGGTCCCCACCGCTCCCCCCATCCCGGAACAGAAATATGAGGTCACTCCATTGGAGCTGTTCTTCGACCTCGTGTTCGTGTTCGGGGTATCACAGCTCTCGCATCATCTCCTGACCCACCTATCATGGCGTGGCGCGGCCGAGACGCTGGTAATGCTGGTGGCCATCTTCGCGGTATGGTTTTCTACAAGCTGGTCGGCCACCATGATCCGGGCCGATCAATCCCGGACCCACGGGTTGGTCCTGACGGTGATGCTGGTGGGCCTGTTCATGAACGCCTCGGTGACCAAGGCCTTCACAACATCAAGCTGGGCGTTCGTCACTCCGCTTCTGCTGATTCAACTGGGGCGCCCCGTCTGGACGTTCGTCAATTCAACCGATGCGGTGTTCCGGGACCACTTCTTCCGGGTGCTTCTCTGGTTGATCGCCACGACCCCCTTGTGGATCGCGGGCGCGGCGGTGAACCCGCAACCCCGCGTGCTGTGGTGGGCGCTGGCCGCCGGGATCGATCAGATCGGACGGTGGCTGGCGCATCCCATCCCCGGCCGACGGCTGCGATCCGAACACATCGAGTTCGACGCGGATCATATGCTGGAACGCTGTCGCCTGTTCCTGCTCATTGCGCTCGGGGAAACGGTGTTTGCCACGGGAATGGCCATCGCCGAAGCTTCCATAACGGTGATGACCCTGGCCACGGGCACGTTCGCGCTCGCCGGAACTGTCGCCCTGTGGGCGCTGAGTTTCGGGCGTTCCCATCGGCTCATCCTTCGGCATTTGGAGAAGACGACCGACCCCGTTCGCGCCAGTCGCCACGCAATAAACGCGCTGATGGTCATGGTCGCGGGACTCATCGCCATGGCGGTCGCGAACGAAGAGGTGATCGCCCGCCCGCATGGACACACCTCGTACGCGTTGAGCCTCCTGCTGGGCGGGGGACCGATTCTCTTCCTGGCCGCCCAAGGGTGGTATCTGTGGGCGGTGCCTAAGGTTCGGTCGCAACTGCATCTGATCGACGGGGGCGCCCTGCTGCTTGTCGGCCTCGCCACGCTGGCGGTTCCGCCCTATGCCGCGTTGATTCTTGTCGGTGCGGGTGTCTCGACCCTCGCGACTCTTGCCCGATAGTTTTTCCGGATTTGAATCCGCTTCAGCCAAGGAATCATTTCGTTCAACAACTAAGAAAGGAGATGCCGATGACCAACCCAAGCGAGCAAAAAGCGACGGACGACTTAAAGGCGATCGCACCGGAATTTGCGAAACTGACACAAGACTTTCTTTTTGGCGATATCTGGAAACGTCCCGGACTCTCGCCGCGCGATAAAAGCTTAATTACGGTCACGTGCTTAGTGGCGCTGAATCGCATCGAGCAGGTCGATTTTCATCTTAAAAAGGCTTTCGAAAATGGCCTCACGAAGGAAGAACTCGTGGCCGCGATTACGCATATTGCGTTTTACGCCGGCTGGCCTGCAGCGGCCTCGGGCTTCGGGCACCTGAAAAATGTAATCGATCAGCAATAAATACCCACTGGCAAGCCGGTGGCATTTTCCAACCACAAGCCTTGCTCGACTCGCCTTCGGAGGGAGAACCGGGTCCGAGAACATTTTGTACACTCATCGGATGATGTTCCGGCGTCAATCTCCAGCAGCCTGATTGACGATCTACTATCTACGATTCACCGAATAAAAAGGGCCGGAGGAGAAATCCGTAAATCGTAAATGGTAAATGGGGAGAAATAAAAAGGGCCGTGGACCGGCCCTTTTTATTTCTGGCTCCCCGGGCAGGGATCGAACCTGCGACCTAGCGGTTAACAGCCGCTCGCTCCGCCAATTGAGCTACCGGGGAATAATAGTCTTCAGAAACTATCTGCCCTTACCTGTCTTTAGCAATCGTTCTCTTTTTATGGCCTCGCTTCTCGTTTGATATTGTTCGGTGTAAACGACGTCCCACGGGCCTTTAAATCGTTTGGTATACCGCGAAAGCTTGTTCTGTGGATCATTATGCTTCGACAACCGCCGCTCTAAATCCTCAGTTTGACCAAAATAAGTCCGCCCGCATGAACGACTGCGACTGATATAGACCCAGTACAATTTCAAGATGCTCGCTCCGCCATCCGCCTATGGCGAAGAGCTACCGGGGAATAGGTTGGGTTATTCGTTTATGAGAAAAATCCGGCTTAGTGTCGAATATTGTATTCGGATAACGACGGGAAGTCAAGGTTGGGCGTGCCGATGAAGGAATCCCCTGG
Source organism: Nitrospiria bacterium (assembly GCA_035498035.1). Lineage (NCBI taxonomy): Bacteria > Pseudomonadati > Nitrospirota > Nitrospiria > Nitrospiria bacterium. Next base: position 6,045 of record DATKAN010000018.1, on the reverse strand, counting down.
CTACTTTGGAAATAGGTACTTAAGTCCGGCCGTTACGACTACCCCATTTACGGCGAGCGTATCTGTATTCGATAAGCCGCCACCTTTGATCGTCAGGTCGGCGTTTGTGAAAGCATAGCGCGCATCGATTACAAAGGCGAGCGCCGAAGAAACTTTCATGTTAGCTCCGACACCCAGATGGAAACCGACCGAATTATCCATCTCGACCTTGGAGATCCCCAACGAAGACTTGCCCTCTGAACTGGCGCTGGCCGAATTGATATAATACCCCACCCCCAATCCGAGATATGGATCGATGGTCGCGTCTTCTTCTACAGGATGAAATTGCAATGTGAGCAGAATGGGGGTCATTGTAACTTCGGCCACCTTAATATTCGTCTCCAGATTCATCGAAATCCAATCCACACTTAGCTCGGCGCCGAGGCGGCCTTGACGTATCCCGGCCATTACGCCGACGACGGTAGGGTTTTTAATGTCCGTACTGTTATCGAACACAGTGTCGCTCTGGTAGAAACCAGTCCCCAGCCGTACCCCCAAACTGGTCTCCGGCCCGATCAGCGCGTTGGCCGGAACCGCCGATCCAAATATTAAGACCGCCACAAGGCCGAATATTCCCTTCATGTCCGTTCTCCTTGATTAAGTCGGCGCCCCTACTTGCCTTCAATCAGCATCCGGTCGGGGTCTTCGAGACGGCCGATGACGCTGTTCAGGAACCGCGCGGCCTCGGCGCCGTGGATCACCCGGTGATCGAAGGTCAGCGAAAGCGGGAGGATCCGCCGAACGACCACCTGCCCGTTTCTCGCCACCGGCCGGTCCGTGATCTTGCCGAGGCCCAGGATCGCCACCTCCGGATAATTGATGATCGGCGTCCCGTAGTTCCCGCCGATCACGCCGAAATTCGTGATGGTCATCGTACTGCCCTTGAGCTCGGTGAGCTCGATCTTCCGCTGCGCCGCCTTCTCGCCCAGTTGATGCATCTGTTCGGCCAGTTCCAGTATGCTCTTCCGGTCGGCGTCCTGGATCACGTACACCATCAAGCCGTCGGGAGTGTCGATCGCGATCCCCATATGGAAATATTTTTTGAGAAGGATCACGTCCCGTGCGTCGTCCAGGCTGGCGTTCAGGTAGGGAAACTCCTTCAAGCCCGCGATCGTCGCCTTGATGATGAACGGAAGATAGGTCAGCTTGAAGCCCCGGGCCTCCGCCACCTTCCGTTCCTTTTGGCGCACCTCCTCCAGTTGCGTGACATCGGCGTCATCGAAGATCGAAACGGCCGCCACGCGCGAGGCCGACTCGGCCACATGCCGCGCGCTGGCCCGGCGGATGCCCCGCAGCGGGATTTCCTCCACCGGACCCGCCGCCGTCACGGCGGGCGCTTCCGCCGGAGCGGCCGCCGGTCCCACTGCCCGATCCAGATCCTCCATCGTGACCCGCCCGCCCGGTCCCGTCCCTTTGACGCGGGACAAATCGACCCCCAACTCTTTTGCCCGCGCGCGAACGGCCGGCATCGCCGGGGGGGTTGAAGGGGCGCTCCCGGGTCGTGGGACGGGGGGTTTCATTTCCGGCGCGGTACGCGTCTCTTCTTCCGGCGCCTCCTCCAGTTGGCCCACGACCGAGCCTTTGTCGCGCCGGGGGGAAGGTGCGGCGGCCGCGGGCTTTGCACCCGACTCGTCGATCACGGACAGGACCGTCCCGACCGGAATGATCTCGCCGGGTTTTCCCTGAAGCTTCAAGACCGTCCCGGCATAGGGCGTGGGAAGGGTCACCACGGCCTTGTCGGTTTCGATTTCCACGAGCGGCTGATGCTCCGCGACGGTGTCGCCTTCCTTGACCAGCCAGCGGATCAACTCGCCCTCGGCGATGCCTTCGCCCACATCCGGGAAACGAAACTCTTTGGGCATATTAAAATTCCATGACGTGATGAATGGCTTTGAGCACCCGCTCCTTGTTCGGAAGGTAGTCATTTTCCGTCTTGGGGAGCGGCACGACGGTGTCAAATCCGGTCACGCGGTCGATGGGAGCCTTGAGATGGTCCAGCGCCCGTTCCGCGATCACGGCCGCGACCTCGCCCCCCAGTCCCCCGGTTCGCGGGGCCTCGTGGACCACCACGACCCGTCCCGTTTTTCGCACGGAGGCCAGGATCGCCTCGGTATCCATCGGAGACAGGGTCCTGAGATCGAGGACCTCGGCCGAGATCCCCTCCGTCGCCGCGTCCTCGGCGGCCGCGAGCGTCGTATGAACCATCGCACCCCAGCAGACCAGGGTCAGATCCCCCCCATCCCGGACCCTCCGGGCCTGTCCCAACGGAATGGCGTAATCTTCCTCCGGAACCTCTTCCTTGATGGCCCGATAGATCTTGGCCGGCTCCAGAAAGATGACGGGATCGGGATCGCGGATCGCCGAGATCAAAAGGCCCTTGGCTTCCGAGGGGCTTGCGGGCACGACGACCTTCAACCCGGGCGTGTGGACCAACATCGCCTCGGTGCTTTCGGAATGGTGCTCCGGGGCATGGATCCCGGCCCCGTAGGGGGTTCGGACCACCATCGGGCAGTGATAGCGACCGCGGGACCGGGTCCGGATCCGGGAGGCATGGGATATCAATTGCTCCATGGCGCCGTACAGAAAGCCCATGAACTGAACCTCGGCCACCGGGACGAGGCCGTAGGCGGCCATTCCGATCGACATCCCGACGATTCCCGATTCGGACAACGGGGTGTCGACCACGCGTTCCTCCCCGAACCGATCCAGAAGGCCTTCCGTCACGCGGAACACGCCCCCGTCGCGGGCGATGTCCTCGCCCAGGAGCACCACGGACGGGTTGCGCTCCATCTCCTGAAGGAGTCCTTGATTCACCGCCTGAACGATATTGAGACGCGCCACCTAACGTTGGCCTTCTTTTGATTCGCGATCCTTGATAAAATTCAGGAGCCCGTCCATCTGCTCTTTCAGCGGCGGGGTCGTTTCATAATAGGTATACCGGAACATATCGGACGGGTCTTGAGGAAGCTGCTCCTCGAATTCCCGAACCGCCTCGGCGACACGGCGTTCGGACTCGGTCCGGACCTGCTCTCCGTAAGAGGACGTCCAGAGGGTTTGCCTCTCCATAAATTTCCGCAGACGCTCGATCGGGTCCTTCCCGAGCCAGGGTTTGACCATTTCCTCCGTCCGGTAGCGCGAGGCGTCGTCCGCCGTCGTGTGGTCGCCCATCCGATAGGTCAGGCATTCGATGAAGGTGGGCCCGCCCCCGGACCGCGCCCGATCCACCGCCTCCTTCGCGGATTTATAAACGGCAAAAATATCGTTGCCGTCCACCTGAATCCCCTCAAACCCGTAGGCGATCGCCTTCTGGGCCAGCGTCGGGGTTGCGGTCTGACGCAGAACCGGAACCGAGATGGCCCATTGGTTGTTCTGGCAGATGAAAACCGCCGGCAGGCGAAAGACGCCAGCCATGTTCATCGCCTCGTGAAAATCGCCCTTGGAGGTTGCGCCGTCCCCGAAGTAGACCGCGACGACCACCGGGTCCTTGCGGTAGCGCGCGGCCCAGGCCGCGCCGACGGCGTGAGGGAGATGGGTGCCGACCGGAATCGAGGTCGGAAAATAATGCTGATGGATCGGGACCGCGCTCCCGCGCTCGTCGCCGGACCAGTACTGAAACAGCATCCGCATCGGGATTCCCCGGACGATGGCGACGCCCATCTCGCGGAAGGCCGGAAAGACCCAGTCGGCCGGACCGAGGGCGTAGGCGCTCCCCACCTGGGTCGCCTCCTGGCCCCGCACCGGCGCGTAGGTCCCGAGGCGGCCCTCGCGCTGGAGGGCCAGGGCCTTCTCATCGAAGACGCGGGACAGGATCATCCATTCGTAGAGAGATTGAATTTCCTTGGGGCTTAATGAGGGCAGGAGTGCGCTGTCGGATTGTCCTTCTTCATCCAGGATCTGAAGCCACTCCACGTTGAACTGCTGGATCCGCTTCCGGGGCATCTCGACCGGCTCCAATTGAATGACGGAGGAAACAATTCCCGTTTATTATAACACATCCCGTTTTCAACTCAAGAGCCTTGTGTGTTATAATTAAAAAAGATTGTTCTTGAATTTTCCCATCGGTGAGGGCGCAAATGGCCCGCGGTTCACGCAGTCATACCGTTCTTCCGTTCCGCCCGGCGGTGATCGTCAGCGCCGTCCGCACGCCGATCGGACTGCTGAACGGCGCGCTCGGCTCCCTTTCGGCCCCGCGACTCGGAAGCCTCGTCATCGCCGAGGCGCTCCGTCGAATCTCGTTGAACCCCGATTCCGTCGAACGCGTCATCCTGGGCAACGTCCTCTCGGCCGGCGTCGGTCAGGCGCCCGCCCGCCAGGCGGCCCTGGGCGCCGGGCTTCCGGAGGCGGTCGGCTGTCTCACGATCAACAAGGTCTGCGGTTCCGGGCTCAAGGCTGTCATGCTGGCCGCCCAGGCGATCGCCTGCGGCGAGGCCGAGGTAATCGTGGCGGGCGGGATGGAAAGCATGAGCCACGCTCCCTACCTGCTCCCCAAGGCCCGGCGTGGATACCGATCCGGTCATGACGTCCTGATCGACAGCATGATCCATGACGGCCTCTGGGATGTCTATAACGACTTTCACATGGGCGAAGGGGCCGAGTTGTGCGCCCGGAAATTCCGGATCACCCGACGGCAACAGGACGACTTCGCGGTCGCGAGCTACACCAAGGCCCTGGAGGCCAGGAACAAAGGCCGCTTTCGGCCCGAAATCCTTCCCGTCGATGTCCCTCAAAGCCGCGGCTTTTCCCACCGCGTCGAGGCGGACGAGGATCTCGACCGGGCCGATTTCAAGAAGCTTCGCGCGCTACCGCCCGCGTTCCAGGATGACGGCACGGTCACGGCCGGGAACGCCTCCTCCCTGAGCGACGGCGCGGCGGCCGTCGTCGTGATGTCGGCGCGAAAGGCCCGGCAATTGAATCTCAAACCGCTCGCGACAATCGTCGGATCGGCGGAGGCCTCCACCGCGCCCGAATGGTTTTCGATCGCGCCGGTTAAGGCGATCCGGACCTTGCTCGACCGGACCCGGATCCCGATCCGTCGGGTCGACCTCTTCGAAATCCACGAGGCCTTTGCGGCCACGGCGCTGGCCGTGATCCGGAACCTGAAGCTTCCCGAGGAAAAGGTGAACCTCCGCGGGGGCGCGATCGCACTGGGCCACCCCATCGGGGCCAGCGGCGCGCGCATCCTCACGACGCTGCTCTATTTGATGAACGACCTGGACAGGCGCCGCGGCATCGCCTCGCTGTGCATCGGCGGCGGCGAGGCCGTCGCGATGATGGTCGAGCGATGAGGCCCGGCGGTTTGAAATTTAAAAACCTCTCCAACCTGGAAATCGACCCGCTTTACACGGCCGGGTCCGTCCGTCGCTCCCGTAAGGACCGGAGCGGCCCGACCGATCCGGGCCTCCCGGGAAAATTTCCATACACTCGCGGAATTCATCCGACGATGTACCGCCGAAGGCTCTGGACGATGCGCCAGTTCTCCGGGTTCGGGACGGCGGAGGACACGAACCAGCGGTACCACTACCTGCTCGGCCAGGGGACGACGGGGCTCTCCGTGGCCTTCGACATGCCGACGCTGATGGGGTACGACTCGGACCATCCCAGATCCAAGGGGGAAGTGGGCCGCTGCGGGGTCGCGATCGACAGCCTGGAGGACATGAAGACCCTGTTCCGGGGAATTCCGCTCGACCGGGCGAGCACTTCGATGACGATCAACGGCCCGGCCGTCGTCCTGCTCGCGATGTACGCCGTCGTCGGGGATGGACAGGGCGTCTCCCGAAAAAAGTTGCGCGGCACGCTTCAGAACGACATCCTGAAAGAATACATCGCCCAGAAAGAATGGATCTGTCCGCCGACGCCGTCACTAAAACTGATCAACGACACGATCCGTTTCTGCGCCGAGGAGCTCCCCCAGTTTCACCCGATCAGCATCAGCGGCTACCATATCCGAGAGGCCGGCTCGACCGCCGTTCAGGAATTGGCCTTCACGCTGTACGACGGGCTGACGTA
>DATKAN010000017.1 GCA_035498035.1 Nitrospiria bacterium | reverse complement strand
CCCCGTATGATCCGACCTACCGGGACCTGTTTCAGTTGCTAGGCGGCGATCATCCCAAGGAAATCTTGCTCCTCCCGATCTTGATGAACGACCAAGTGGTGGCCGTCTTGTTCGGGGACAATCAAGTGTCGAGCCGGCCGATTCAGTCGCTTTCGTATGTCCGGAAGCTGGCGCAAAAACTGGCGATGGCCCTGGAGATCCTGATTCTGAAAAAGAAGATTATCGAACTGTAAAGGAGCCTCGGACAAGGCGATGAAGATCCGAAAGCGCTTTTACGTCCACAGCATCCAGCGGAAGTATGCGTTTTTGACATGCCTGTTGCTGCTGGCTTACACCGTTGTCCTGGCCGGGGCGCTTTTTATTCCACCCGCCTTGAAATTGGGTTCGGGGTTGCCGCTTGAGGAACAGGCGCTTGCGGCCACTCAATTCATCGCCTTGAGTGACCGGCTCTGGCCCGCGATACTGCTCAGCGTCCCGGCCTTCATGTTATTGACCATCTGGATCACCCACCGTCTGGGAGGGCCAATTTATCGCCTTGAACAATCGCTCAAGCTGATCGCATCGGGAGACCTGGGTATGGAGGTCCGTTTTCGGGCGGGCGATGATCTTAAAGAACTGGCCGTGTTGGTGAACCAGATCGTTCGTCAGAAGGAAGACGCGCTTCGCACGGTTCAAGCCGTTCATCAACGTCTGCTGCAAACCCTTGGAGGGGTTCGGAGCAAGAGTTTCAACTCCGAACAGCTCAGCCAGGTTCTGGAACAGATCGACATTCAGGTCGAAGATATCGAGACCCTTCTCAAGCGGTATAAACTCAACCCTCCGGAGTCAAATCCGATTCCTTCCAAAGGGGTTCCCCAGAGACATCCCTGATCGAGGACGATCCGATGGTGGGCTACGGGGAAGACTCGAGTCCAAAAAGCATAAAAGGAAGGGGCAAACACCCGAATGGGTTTACCCTCCTTGAACTCATGGTTGTGGGCGCGATCTTGGGAATCCTGGTGGGAATTGCGGTCCCCATTTATATTTCATATCTCAAAAGAGCCCGTCAGGTGGAGGCTCCGGTGGCGCTCAACGAAGTCAAACGATTGGAAACGATGTATTTCGCTTTCAGCGGCGGCTATGGAACCTTGAACGAAATCGGATACCACAGCTCCGACCTTCGCTACTATACGGTAACGCTTGAGCGCATCCCCCCGTCCAACGGAGACCCCCCCGGCTATAAAGCGACGGCCACCGGCAATATTGATTCGGATTCCGATGAGGACGTCTGGACCATTGTACCGGACGGAACACTCGAACATGTTCAGGTTGATTGACCGGCTCAAACCGGGTTGTCTTGACTGCGGGCATCTTGGTATAATTAAGGCTGGAATTGGAGCCGGGAAACGGACCGTTTTGCCCCCGACGCTCGGGAGGTTTGGACCTTAAACACGGGCCCGGACAACAAAGGAAGCTTCTTCATTGGAAAAATCAAGCAGTGCTCGCATTCGATTGCCAGCCGGAATTGAAACCCAGGCCCTGTTCGGGCATTACGATGACCACCTGAAGCGGATTGAGGAAGCCCTGCATGTCCGCTTAACCGCCCGTGGAGATGAAATCACCATCCAGGGATCGGCCGAGGCCGTCAAGGGATCCGAGCGATTATTGCTCGGCCTGGTCGGCATCATGAATGAGGGGTTCGTCCTCCGGCCGCAGGACGTGCAATATGCGATCCAAGCCTTCCACGAGGACCCGGCCGTCTCCATCAAGGGCCTTTTTCTGGATGCGATACCGATCGCGACAAAAAAACGGATGGTGGTGCCGAGATCCGGGACGCAGCGCAGCTATGTCGATGCGGTCGGGAAATACGATCTGGTGATCGCCATCGGCCCGGCCGGAACGGGGAAAACGTATCTGGCCATGGCCATGGCCGTTTCGGCCTTGACCAAACGCCAGGTCAGCCGGATCATCCTGGCCCGACCGGCGGTCGAGGCGGGAGAAAAGCTGGGATTTCTGCCCGGGGACATGTATGCCAAAATCAATCCGTATCTTCGACCCTTGTATGACGCGCTGTATGATATGATGGATGTCGAACGGGCCAATCGGTATGTGGAGCGAGGGGAGATCGAAATCGCGCCGCTGGCCTACATGCGCGGCCGGACGCTGAACGATTCCTTCATCATTCTTGACGAGGCGCAGAACGCGACATCCGAACAGATGAAGATGTTTGTGACGCGTCTCGGATTTAATTCTAAGGCCGTGGTGACCGGCGACATCACGCAGGTGGACCTTCCCACCGAACGAACATCCGGTCTGATCGAGATCCAGGAGATCCTGTCCGACACGCCGGGAATCCGGTTTGTCTATTTCACCGAGCAGGACGTTGTCCGGCATCGTCTGGTTCAGGAAATCATCCGGGCTTACGACCGGTACGAGGGCAAGGGTGGAAGAGGAAAAAGAAAATAAGGACGGTCCCCGCTATCGAGACCCCGTCTACCAGGGCTATGCCTTGGGTGCGATCGTTGTGCTGGTTGTGGTGTACCTCCTGGCGCCGTATCTTTTGTTCTTCTCGCCCGAGTTGACCATTGGAGAAATCATCTCCCGGGATATCAAGGCCCCGACCAATCTGGAGTTACTGGACATCGATGCCACCCAGGAGGCGCAACATCAAGCGGAGGCGGCCGTTCCCGTGGTCTACGATTCGGATCTCGGGGCCGTCGAGGTTTTGGACCAAAAGGTGGCGAAGGCCTTTTTGGCGGCACGGGACCTGCGGGCCCGTACGGAGCCCGATCGGCTCAGGCGGATCGCCGCGGCCATGGACCAGGAGTTCCAGCAAAAGATCGGTCTTCGTCTGGGGTCCCCGACCCTGGCTTTTCTGAGAAGCGGCGGATACGGGCAGGATCTGGAAAGCCAAGTGCGGCAGTCTTTGCGTTCCGTGATGGACCGCGGAATTATTTCCAACCGGACCTTCGCCAACGGCGAGAAAGACCGGGGAATCGTGATCCGGACGGTCGGGGAGCGGAAGGAACAATTCGTCAAGAATGTCCTGTCCATTCCGGACCTCAAGGAAGCCCAGTCGCTGGCGCGGGATGGGTCGGTGCAAGCCTTTCCGGACGATCCCTCCAAAGCGACCGCAATCGGGGAGCTGGTTTCCCGGTTGCTGATACCCAACGTAACACTGAACAGGAGCGAAACGGAATCCCGCCAACAGTCGGCACGCGCCTCGGTCAAACCGCTCTACTACAAGGTCAAAAAGGGAGAGTTTCTCTTCCGGGCCGGCGATCGGGTGGCCTACGAGGATCGACCGCTCCTGGAGGAACTTTCAAAATACCGGAATGGGGGGCTGGTTCTGCGCGTCCTGGTCGGGCTGCTCATTATGGTCACGGCGATCCTGGCGATTTTTTATCTGGATATCCGCCGTTACCGTGCGCCCATGACTCGCGATCTGTCGAAATTGCTTCTCCTGGGAATCCTCCTGGCCGGAACGATTGCGGTGTCCAAGTTTTCCTATTTTCTTCTGACGGCCTTCGCCGATAAATTTCCTACGGTCGATCCCGCCTCGATCGTGTACGCGATTCCGGTGGCGGCCGGAGCCATGCTGAGCACCCTCCTGTTCGACACCCACATGGGCTTGATTTTTTCCTTCGTGATGAGTCTGATGATGGGGATCGTCGTGCCGGAGGAGCCGTTATTCACCCTGTATTCGTTTGTGGGGAGCGTCGTGGCCGTGTTCAGCGTGATCACCTGTCACCGGCGGACCCAGCTCCTTCGGGCCGGTTTGGCGGTCAGCATCGTGAACGTGGTCCTCGTGGCCGCGATCAATTTCTACGAGGCGACCCAACTGAATCTCAAGTCCGTCTTGGATCTGCTCTTCGGTGCGGGTGGGGGTCTGCTGTCGGGCCTGATCGTATCCGGATTCCTCCCGGGACTGGAATTCCTTTTCACCATTACCACGGATATTCGGCTGCTGGAGCTCTTGGATTTAAATCATCCCCTCCTGAGGCGGCTTTCGATCCAGGCCCCGGGAACCTATTATCACAGCATGATGGTGAGCAATCTGGCCGAGGCCGCGACGGAAGCGGTGGGCGAGAGTCCCCTGCTGGCCCGGGTCTGTTGTTACTACCACGATATCGGAAAACTTCTCAAACCGGACTACTATATTGAAAACCAGATGGGCCATGGAAATCGCCACGACATGCTGTCGCCTCAGCTCAGCAGCCTCGTCGTGGCATCGCATGTCAAAGAAGGACTGGACCTGGCCCGGGAGTACAAGCTCCCCCAGGCGATCCTCGACATTATTCCACAGCACCACGGGACGCGGTTGATGACGTATTTCTACAATCGCGCCCAAAAAAACCGCGCCCCGGACCAGCCGCCGATCGATGAGATCGACTTTCGCTACCCCGGGCCGCGGCCCCAGACCAAGATCGCGGCGATCATCATGCTGGCGGACGGCGTCGAGGCGGCCTCGCGGGTGCTGGACAACCCGACGCAGGGGCGGATCAGCGCCCTGGTCGAGAAGATGGTGACGACGATCTATCTCGACGGTCAGCTCAGCGAAAGCGACCTGACCCTCAAGGACCTCCAGACGATCCAGCAGAGTTTCGTCAAGGTCCTGACCGGACAATTCCACCAGCGGATCGAATACCCGGGCATGGGGCTGCCGAATTATGGAGAATCGGAGTATGAGGATTCGGATCGCCAACCGGCAACGCCGCATTCCCCTGCGGACCGGAACTTACAGGACGTGGGCCGAAAAGGTTCTTCGCAAACTGGGCCGGCCTGAAGCGGAAATCAGCCTGTCATTTTTGAGCGACCGCCGGATCCAATCCCTGAATAAATTCTATCGCGGCCAGGACCGACCGACCGATGTGCTGGCCTTTCCTCTGGCCCTTTCGAAATCGATCCGATCGAAAGGCGGTGCGCAGCGACGCCCGCCCCCGTTTCTGGGGGATGTCGTTATTTCAGCGCCCACCGCGCGCCGTCAGGCGCGGGAGCAGCGCCACGGCTTGGGACGAGAGACGGCCCGGCTGATGATCCACGGCATTTTACACCTGCTGGGTTATGATCATGAAAGGCCGGAGGAGGCCCGCCGGATGCGGCGCAAGGAACGGGCGTTGATCCAACACCTGTTTGAACCCGCCCAGCGAGCATCATCCCCATAGAAGAAAGAAACGGCATGTTGCGGCGTTTTAAAAAGGGCCTGTCCAAAACCCGTCAGCGATGGCGCCAAGGTCTCGAGAGTCTGATCTTCGGCAATAGGGAGATCGATGCCGATCTGCTTGAGCGTCTGGAAGGAATTTTGTTGTCGGCCGATCTGGGGGTCCATACGGTTCAACGCCTGTCGGCCGGACTTCGAAATCGGCTGGATCGCCATGAGCGTGCCGATCCGTCTCGGTTAAATGCGTTTTTGAAGGCCGAATTGATGGCGTCCTTGAAGTCAAAAGAAAGCCGGTTGGAGGTGAAGAGTCCGCCTCCGTTCGTGGTGATGATGGTGGGGGTGAACGGTGTCGGCAAGACGACGACGATAGGAAAACTGGCCCTGAAATTCAGCCAAGAAGGTCGGTCCGTGGTCTTGGTCGCCGGGGACACGTTTCGAGCGGCGGCCATCGAACAACTCGAAATTTGGGGACAGCGGGTGGGCTGTCCCGTGATCAAACATCAGAGCGGATCGGACCCGTCGGCCGTCATCTTCGATGGACTTACGGCGGCCAAGGCGCGGGGAACGGATGTGGTGATCGTCGACACCGCCGGCCGGATGCATACGAAATTCAATCTCATGGAGGAACTCAAGAAGATGAAGCGGGTCATGGACAAGGCCCTGCCTGGAAGTCCCCATGAGACGCTCCTGGTCCTGGATGCGACGACGGGACAGAACGCCGTGTCGCAGGCCAAACAATTTCACGAGGCGATCGGGGTGACGGGGGTGGTGCTCACGAAACTGGACGGCACGGCCAAGGGCGGGGTGGTCGTGGCCATTGCGGAAGAGCTCGGGATCCCGGTGAAGCTGGTCGGGGTCGGCGAAGGACCCGAGGATATCGATGTATTCTCCGCCGAGGATTTTGTGGAAGGGCTGTTCGGAGACTGAATAAAAGAACCCGGCCGGCCGCAAATGCGATCGATCTTACTTCCCGTAGACGACGACTCGGTTCTTCCCCTGGGACTTGGCGGCATAGAGCGCGATGTCGGCGTTGCGAACCAGGTCTTCCAGCGTCTCGGCGTCTTCCGGGTAGGTCGCCAGTCCCAGGCTGACGCTCAAGACTATTTTCTGCTCGGGCTTGATAAACGGGAGATCGAGTCGGTAGACCTCCGCGCAGATACGCTCGGCGATGGTTTGGGCATCGGCCTTGCTGGTTTGCGGAAGGATGACGGTAAACTCTTCCCCCCCGTAACGGGCGGCCACATCGATCGTCCGGATGCTGTTTCGGAGGCACCGCGCCGTCGCCTTTAAGACCTCGTCCCCGATCAGATGTCCCAGGCGGTCGTTCACCTGCTTGAAGTTGTCCACGTCAAGCATGATCAACGACAGGGGCAAGTGGTGACGGCGGGATCGTTCGATTTCTTCCGACATGCGCTCCTGGAAATAGCGGCGATTCAAAAGTCCCGTGAGGGAATCGGTGATCGAGATTTTTTTCAGTTCCTCGGTTTTCTGATAGAATCGGGACCGCTCGATCGCCACAGAGGCGTAGGCCCCGATCGAAACGAGGAGTTGCAGGTCCTCATCCGAAAAGACCTCCCCGCTCACTTTGTCGGCGACGTTGAGAACGCCGATGGTCCGGCCGCTCAATTTGAGCGGGATACTGATAAACGACTTGGTTTTATAACGAGGGCGTCTTTCCTGTGCGACCCGATGGTCCGCGTCGATGTCCGCCACCATCAGCGGGCTGCCGCTCGTCAACACCTGGCCCGAAATGCCTTCGCCCGGTCGGATCTTCAGCAGTTCCACGATCTTTTTGTTCAGCCCCTTCATCGCCTTGATCGACAGCTCCCGGCGGTCTTCGTCTAAAAGCATGATCGAACCTTGTTCCGCCTGCACGTACTGAGTGGACTTGTCCAGAATGGCGCTGAAGATCTCTTCGGAGTCCATGGCGGAGCCGACGGTCTTGGCGATCTCCAGAAAAACCGAGACATCCTTGGTCAGATCCCGCCGCTCCCGTTGAAGTTGCGAGTTTTCCTGAACCAGGGAAACCTGCTGGCAGAACGCCGAGATGATCTGGGCGGTCTCGTCGTCGATGGGCGTGTCGAAGATGCACAACAAACTCACAACGCGCTGGTTGGAGGTGAACAAGGGGAAGAGGTAGACCGAGGTAATGCCGGACGGAAAACCGGCTCTCAGGATTTCGAGCGTATCGTGAATTGATAACGGACGTTGTTGTTCCATCAATGTGCGGATCGGGTCCACCGAGGCGTCCGCTTGGAAGTTCCGGAGCGGTTCCGTGGCTTGTCCGAACGTCGCCACGGTTTTGAATGCCTGTCGATCCCGATCCCAAATCAAGACGGACGCCGAGTTCAGGTTGAACAGGATCCCAAGGGAGTTCAGCAGCGTGTGAATGAGTTCCGAGGGGTCGTTTTTAAGATCCGCCGCCAGCGAAAACAGCGTCATCAACCGTGAAAATTTGGTGCTCAAGACGTTTTTGTCGTGTCCTTGACCGCTCGCCGTCATCGGCTCGTTTATATCCTGCGAGGCGCTTAATGTCAATTGATTTTCGGGCTCCTTTTTCGGCGTCGGCTCGACGGCGATGACCTCGGCCGGTTTGGCCCTTGAATGCGCCGGGGGAGCGGGAATCGGGATGCCGTAGCCCGGACTCAGGAGCAGGGTTTTGGCGACTCGAGGCCTCCGCGCAAGACGGGCCAGGCCGAAACTGAGCAGGAGGGAGGCGGGCAGGTACCCCACGAAGAAAAGGAGGGTCAGCCATACCGGGTCGATGACGACCATGGGGAGGCGGAGCTCGATCAGTTGCCGGTGGAACTCCAAGCTAAAAGCGGCCGTGATGAAAATAAGGGCCAGGGCCATCAGGTAGACCGGCATCAATTCGCTCGGCCGGGGCTCCGGATGCCGCCGCTTGAACGGGAGCAGGAGAGGAAACGGCGCCAGGACCAGGTAGATTCCCAAAACCTCGAGGACGGGAAGAAGGTCGTCCGGAAATACGGCCTTGACCCATCCGACAAGGACGAGGCATGCGGCCAAGTTTCCGCTGGCCAGAATCAAATAGACGACCATCAACCAAACCCCTCTCAAGGCTTTCTAAATACTACAAAACATCGCCATGGAAAGCAACTACTCGAAAGTGGGTTTGGAGGGTTCAAAACCTGTCGCAGTCGGAAAAAAGGTGTGTTATGATATTCGCGGGAGAGATCGATGGAACGATTCAAACTTTGCGCGGACTTCGCTCCCAAGGGCGACCAGGGGAAGGCTATCGCGGCCTTGTCCGAGGGGATCCTGCGGAATGAAAAACATCAAGTGCTCTTGGGCGTGACGGGATCGGGCAAAACCTTTACCATGGCCAACGTGATCGAACGGGTCCAGCGGCCGACCCTGGTGATCGTTCACAACAAGACACTGGCCGCGCAGCTCTACCACGAATTCCGGACGTTTTTTCCCGAGAACGCCGTCGCCTATTTTGTCAGCTACTACGATTATTACCAGCCGGAGGCCTATCTTCCCCAGACCGACACCTACATCGAGAAAGACGCGTCGATCAACGATGCCATCGACCGGATGCGCCATGCCGCCACGAGCGCGCTGTTCGAGCGGAACGACGTGATCATCGTGGCGTCGGTCTCCTGCATCTACGGCCTCGGTTCGCCGGAAGCCTACCACGGGATGTTGCTGTACCTGGAAGAGGGGATGGCCATCGACCGCGAGGCCATCCTCCGGAAACTGGTCGAGATCCAGTATGAGCGAAACGACTACGATCTGCGACGGGGGACCTTCCGGGTGCGCGGGGATATCCTCGAGGTCTTCCCGGCCTCCTCCGAGAGCCACGCCGTCCGGATCGAGCAGTTCGGCGACACCGTGGAGGCCCTCTCCGAGATCGATCCGCTGCGGGGGGAAGTCCTTCGGCGCCTCCCCAAAGTGGCGGTCTACCCCAGCAGCCATTACGTGATCCCGCCGGATCGGTTCCGGCAGGCCCTCGAAGGGATCGAGGCCGAATTGGAGGAGCGGATCCGGTTTTTCCGGAACAACGGCCAGCTCCTGGAAGCCCAGCGGATCGATCAGCGGACGCGGTTCGATCTGGAGATGATCCGGGAAGTGGGATACTGCCATGGGATCGAGAATTATTCCCGGCACCTCTCCGGCCGCCGTCCGGGCGATCCGCCGCCGACCCTCCTGGATTACTTTCCCTCGAACTACCTCCTGATCATCGACGAGAGCCACGCGACGGTTCCGCAGATCGGGGGGATGTACGAGGGCGACCGGTCCCGCAAGAAAAACCTGGTGGAGTACGGGTTCCGTCTGCCGTCGGCCTTCGACAACCGGCCGCTGACCTTCGAGGAGTTCGAACGTCACATGAACCAGGTCGTTTACGTCTCGGCCACGCCCGGTCCGTATGAGCTTGAGCGCAGCCGGGACCGCGTCGTCGAGCAGATCATTCGGCCGACCGGGCTGATGGATCCCTCCATCACGGTCCGGCCGGCCAAAGGTCAAGTGGATCATCTTCTGGGCGAGATCAAAAAACGGGTGGCCCGTCAGGAACGGATCCTGGTGACGACGTTGACGAAGCGGATGGCCGAGGATCTCGCCGAGTATTATCATGAATTGGGCCTGAAGGTGCGCTATCTGCATTCCGAGGTCCAGACGCTGGAGCGCAACGAGATCATACGGGATCTGCGCCTGGGAACGTTCGACGTCCTGATCGGAATCAATCTTCTGCGGGAGGGGCTGGATCTGCCCGAGGTGTCGCTGGTGGCGATCCTGGATGCCGACAAGGAAGGCTACCTGCGGTCCTACCGGTCCCTGATCCAGACCGCGGGGCGGGCGGCCCGCAACGTGGCCGGGGAGGTGATCCTGTACGCGGATGCCGTGACCGAGTCGATGCGACAGGCCATGGGCGAGACGGAGCGTCGTCGGAAAATCCAATTCGAGTTCAATCGGGTTCACGGCATCACGCCCGAGACGATCAAGAAGGGGATTCCAAAAACGCTGTACGAGATTTCCGAGGCCGATTACGTCACCGTTCCGGCGGTCGCTGAGGAAGCGGAGGGCTACGTTCCCTTGAGCGAGATCCCGCAAATCGTCCGCAGTCTGGAAAAGGAGATGAGGGCGGCGGCGAAGGAGTTGAAGTTTGAAAAAGCGGCCGAGCTCCGCGACCGGATCCGCAAGCTGAAGGAGATGGAGCTGGGGGTGAAATGACGTATTGATCTACACAGCGCGGAGTTTATCTCCGCGCGGAGACAAGTTCCGCGCTGTATATTATGTCGATAAAGCGTACCCGTGAATATGAATGATGAACCAGACCGTTCAAGCCTGTTTGTAAATATAGATCCCGAGCAGGATTCCCAGGATGCTGAAAAGATTGACCCGAAGCATGAAGCCGAAGGTGATCGAAAACAGTTTAAGGTCGATCGTAAACGGGGGATTCAGTCCGATGTCCTGGATCTTGGCAAAGATGTCCTGCAATGGACCCGCGGGCGCGATGGCCCTTAAAATTTCACCCAGCAGCCCGCCGAGCAACCCGCCGAGCAGAATGAAAAAAATCAACAACCAGGGCGTTTTGGTCAAGACGGCCATCGTTCTCACCTCGCAGTCGGGGGGTAGGGATGATCAAACACGCACAGTGCCGGGCCCAAGCGGCCGGGGAGATTCTTCCGTCGAAACGGTGAGAAGCTTAACTAGTTTGGACCCTGATGTCAAGGGAAAATCGATCAGGATTTTACGGTTTTTTCGGCCCGTCACAGCTTGATCCGGTTGACCGACTCGACGACCCGCGTCGGACGGTAGGGGAAGCGGTCGAGGTCCTCGCGGCGGGTCACGCCGGTGAGGACGAGGATCGTCTCCAACCCGCTCTCGATGCCGGCGACGATATCGGTGTCCATCCGGTCCCCGACCATCACCGTGTTTTCCGAATGCTCCGAGAGCCGTCGCAGGGCCGTGCGGATCATGAGGGGGTTCGGTTTTCCGACGAAGAAGGCCCGCCGGTCGGTCGCTTTTTCGATCAGGGCGACCAGGGCGCCGGTGGCCGGGACGATCCCCGTCTCCGCGGGACCGGTCACGTCCGGGTTGGTCGCGATGAACCGCGCGCCGTACTGAATCAGCCGGATCGCCTGCGTGATCCGGCGGTGATCGTAGTTCTGCGTGTCGCCCACCACCACGTACATGGGATCCCGCTCCGTAATCACGTAGCCGACGTCGTGCAGCGCCTCGATCAACCCCGCCTCCCCGATCACGAAGGCGGTGCCTTTTCGATTCTGATCGTCCAAAAACAGGGCGGTGGCCTGGGCGGAGGTGTAAATATGATCCGTCGTGACCTTCAGCCCGATTTCGCCCAGCCGGTGTGCCAGATCCCGCGGCGTCCGTTCCGAGTTGTTGGTCAGGATCAGAAACTTACGTCCGGACGACCGCAGCCGTTCGATGAAGCAATCCGCTTCCGGTATGAGGCGATGTCCGCGGACCAGGACGCCGTCCATGTCGATCAGAAAACTCCGGGCCGTTTTTTTCGGCGGTCGTTTCATCTCGTCCGCAGGGCGTCGAGGATATGTCGCGCCGCGCCCAGGAGCCCGACCGTCTCGTTCAGGATGATCCGGACCGGGATGGAGCGGAGCAGCGCGGCATATCTCCCCTTGTCCACAAACGCCTTCATAAAAGTCCCGTCTAATAAATTCGGAATCATTCGGGGCGCGATTCCTCCGCCCAGGAGTACCCCGCCGGTGGCCAGGGCCTTGAGCGCCAGGTTCCCGGCCTCGGCCCCGTAGACCGAGACGAACAGCTCGACCGTCTTGACGCAGATCTCCGACCGACCGGTCCGCGCGGTCTCGGTAATCACGGCCGAAGGGTCGCCGGAGGCCATTTTCTCGGTAAGCCAGCCCGGGACTTTGGCCCGGCCCGTGTCTTCCAGGAATTGAAAAATGTTCCGAAGTCCGGGACCGGAGACGAGCCGCTCGTAGCTTACGTGTTTGAACCGCTTCAATAAATATTCGAGCAAGGCGATCTCGGTCGGGTTTCGCGGTCCGAAATCGGTATGCCCGCCCTCCGACGCCGACGCGCGGTATCCCCCTCCGTTCCGGAACAGCACCGCCTCCCCAAGGCCGGTTCCGGCCGCGATGACGGCCCGGTTGCCGTTTCGATCGGCCTTTCCGGGATTCAGGACACGAAATTCACGGGCCCGGAGTCCCAGCGTCCCGTACGCCATGGCCTCGAGGTCGTTCAGCAGCCGCACGACCGGAATCCGGAAATTTCGTCGGAGGAGGTCGGCTTCCACGATCCAGGGCAGATTCGTGGTTTGAACACGGCCCCGCGCCACCGGTCCGGCTACGCCGAAACAGGCGCCGTCAATGGCGAGCGTTTTCGTCTGGAGGAACGTTCGGATCACCGCCTCCAGACCGTCATATTCCCGGCTCGGAAAAATTTTTCCACGGACACGGGTCAGCCTGCCGTTCGTCTTTCGGAAGAGGGCCAGGTGGGTATTCGTTCCCCCGATGTCGCCCGCCAGGATCATGATCGAGGCCTCTTCGCCCCCATGGTCTAAAGCGGTCTCCAGCGGCGCTTGTCCTGCTCGATGAGTGTTTCGGCTTCGTGAGGCCCCGTGCTTCCGGATTCGTAGATCGGAACCCGGAGCGTCTTGGCCCAATGGTCCAGGATGGGCGTGATGAATCCCCAGGACAGTTCCACCCAGTCCCGACGGGCGAAAAGCATCTGGTCCCCGACGAGGCAGTCGAGCAGAAGATGCTCGTAGGCGTCGGGCGAGGGTCCTTTGAAGCTGCCCCGGTAATCGAATTCCATCATGACGTTGTCCAGACAGAGTTTGGGCCCCGGA
This sequence comes from Nitrospiria bacterium, assembly GCA_035498035.1. NCBI lineage: Bacteria > Pseudomonadati > Nitrospirota > Nitrospiria > Nitrospiria bacterium. Next base: position 47,556 of record DATKAN010000017.1, on the reverse strand, counting down.
TGTTTGGATTGGAAGGTCAGCTGGATCCCTTCCTCCGGCTGGATGCGAAAGACCAGGGTGTTCGGCTGGATGTCTTGCGGGGTCAGGGGGTTGAAAAGCAGATGGGGCACCCATTTGAACTCAATGGCCACCTCGGCCTTTCGTTTGGCGAGCCGCTTGCCGGATCGGAGATAGAACCGGACGCCCTGCCAGCGCCAGTTGTCGATATAAAGCTTCAGGGCCGAGAACGTCTCGGTGGCGGAGTCCCGTGCAACGCCCGGCTCCGACCGGTACCCGGCAACCTCCCGACCGCCCTCGCGGCCCGGGCCGTACTGACCCCGCACGGCGAAGCGGTCGAGCTGGTCCATCGGAATGGAACGAATCGACTTGAGAACCTTCGTCCGCTCATCGCGAACCGTTTCGGGATCAAAATTCGCGGGAGGCTCCATCGCGATGAGGCAGAGGAGCTGCAATAAATGATTTTGAAACATGTCCCGAAGGGCCCCGGCCCGTTCGTAGTATCCGGCCCGGTGCTCGATGCCGAGGCTCTCCGCGACGGTGATCTGGACATGGTCGATGTAGCGCCGGTCCCAGATCGGCTCGAAGATGGCGTTGGCAAATCGGAAAAAAAGGATGTTCTGAACGGTCTCTTTTCCCAGGTAGTGATCGATCCGGTAGACCTGGTCTTCTTTGAAGACCTGAGCCACCTTCCGGTTCAGGGCCTGGGCCGAGGACAAATCCGTCCCGAAAGGTTTTTCGATGACGATCCGGTTCCAACGGGCCGTCTTGACGGGGCGGTTCAAACCGGCCCCGCCCAGGTGTTGGATGATCCCCGCATAGGCGTCCGGGGGAGTCGCCAGATAGTAGAGCCGGTTCCCGCCGGTCTGGTGGTCCTTGTCCAGTTCGTTCAGCCGCTTGGTGAGGCGCGAGTAATATCCCGGCTCCTGAGAATCGCCGGGCAGGTAGTGGAATCGACCGAGGAAGTGTTCCACCTCCGCGTCCCGGATAGGTCCGCTCTCTTCCACGGCGCGGATGGCCTCCCGGACGTGCTTGCGGAAGAGGTCGTCGTCCATCCGGGAGCGGGCCGATCCGATGACGTACCAGTGCTTCGGCAGCAGGCCGGACCGTATCAGCCGAAACAATGCCGGGATTAGTTTTCGTTGGGTCAGATCACCCGAGGCCCCGAAGATCACCAGGCCAAAGGGATTGGCCTGGGGTTCATTGGCGGTGCTTTCCGGGGGCGGGATCCGAAGGACCTTGGCCTTTCTCATGGCGCGACTCCTATTCTAGGGGCTCGCGTCGCCCCCTCCACCGGCTGAGCCGGACGGAGCCTCCCCCTCTCGCTCGCTTGGCTCTCTGGGTAAATCCGCGAGGGGAGACTCACGGGTATGATACCGCAATTTCGTGGTAATGCCAAATGGAGGGCGGAGGGAAGGGCGAAGGGCGGATCAGTCGGATTTTTTGTTGAATCCTCTCTTCGGCGGGGCGCTCGGGGTTTGCGGCGGGGCGCTCGGAGTTGGGGGCGGAGGGCTTAGACCTCCCGACGGCGAATTGAATTGTCGCCCCGGGGAGGGAAGGCCCGACGGGGGGGGTACTCCGATCGGGGGGGCAACTCCGAATGGGGGGCCGTACCACCAATAGGGATACCCGTAGTAGTAGGGATCCCAATAGTAATAATTGTAGGGATAATAATAGGGCGGGGGATAGCCGTAGTACGCACTTCCTTCCTGGGAGATAGAGATGAACCGCGCCGACAGATAGGGGTAGGTGTACTCGTATTCGTCGATCATATCGACTGTTTTCCCGATGACTTCGCCGACCACCGTGATCCTCCGGTTTTTCAAAACGGCCGGATCGTGGTGCTCCGGATCCACAACCATGAAGCGCCCCTGCGAGGCCTCCGAGGGAAAACTTGGCTGATCGTAACGATCCAGGGGGAGTTGAAGAACTTCGATCTGGGTGCCGTCCTTCAAACTCTTGGCCCGGAGAACAACGCCTCCCAGGGCCACGAGCTCCCCTTTATGGGCCTCGGGGTCCCGCTTCAGTTCGGTGAACGTGACGGTGCGGTTGACCTCTTTGTCGAACGGTTCCGGGATGGCGTAATAATTCATGCACCCCCCGATCCAGAGGGGGATTGCGAGTCCGAGCAGGGCCAGGGGGTACCGGAGCGTCATAGAGTTATTTTCCTTAAAACGTGGTTCGAATGCCGGCCTGAAAGGAGTAGACATCGAACAGGGAGGCCTCGAAATTCAAGGCCGTTTTTCCCGCACGGTCCAGGAAGACGTCCGTTCCGAAGAAGACCCCGAAATTATCCCGCTCCTTCACGTCAGCCGTGGCCGTGAAATTGGTTGTGAAATTGGCGTCGGGCCCGGAACGGACCCGGTCCTTCCCGTCCACCTTCGACAAGCGGATGCCCCCGTAAGGACCGAAGTCGAAATACCGGACGCTCCCCCCCATCAAGAAGGTGTATTCATTCCATTGAATCGTCTCGTCCGCGATGGTCGGAAAGAAATTATTCGAAGGAGCCGGACAATTCGGAAGCCCGGTACATTCCCGCGCAATCTGCGTCTTGTCGTTCGTGGAATTGTGCAGGTAGTTACCCTCGACAAACAGTTTCAGCCCATCCCGATACGGTTCCCGGTAAAGGTTGATGCGCATCCCCCCGCCGTAAGCCCCGTTCATGGAGGCGTCGTAATCGTCAAAATCATCGATGGTCAGATCGGCGCCCCCCCCCTGAAGATAAAGATTCACAATATCTCCGATGTTGACTCCGGCCTTGGCGATCACTCGTGTGGAATCGGCGGTCCCGTTGACTTTGAAGCTCGTAAGCGCGGAGCTTTTCTCCACGATATCCCGAGAGTAGACCCCCACGTTCATCTGGAAATAGGGTTCAACCGTTCGGTCGTCCGACATGGCCGCGCGGGCCCGGGGAGTCCAAGCGAGGAGAATAACGAAAACCGCCAATGTGCCGAAGCTTAATTTCATGGCATGACCCGCAGGAGGGTGTCCTTGCTATTAATTGTACCCAATACGTTATCCGAGAATCAAGCGAGATGCTGATGAGGAGGGGCTCGCCTCGCCCCCTCCGCACTTCGGCTGCGAACCGCGGAGTGCAGGCCGGCTCAACCGGAGGGAGCAACTCGACCGGGCTCGTCGAAGTCCTCCCCCTCTCGTTCGCCCCGCCCGCTTGGAAAATCCTCGTTGATGATGCAAACCCGAAGACTTCGCGTTACGCCTTCCTCCGAAACGCAATAACCGGTATAATAGGACCCCGGGGGGTGCCCGAGATTAAAATGAAGGTGTTGAATCCGAAAGATCTCGTGTTGGCCACTCGGCTGGACGCCGGTCAGGTCGCTTCGCTCCTGAGCCCGTATGGGCTTAGAGAGGTCTCGAAGGCCGATGCCAACCTGCAGGCCATGGCGGAGGATCCTCGTGCCCGTCAACTCCTGGCCGAGATCATCGAAGAGCTCCTGGGTTGTCTGTCCCGCTCTGCCGATCCCGATCAGGCCCTCAATCTTTTCGAACGATTCACCAGGACGACGATCAACAGGATCCATCTGCTCTCCTATCTTAAAGAGACCCCCCGGGTCCTGGAGCTCCTGGCCACCACGTTCGGCGGCAGCCCGTTCATGGCCGAAATCCTGATCCGTGATCCGGAATATCTCTATTGGATTTCGGATCCGCGGCTCCTGGATCGGGAGCGGAAAAAGAAGGACCTGATGCGGGACCTCTCCGACGCCCTCAGGAATTTCAAGACCGTGCCGAAGCAGCTCGACGTCCTCCGGATTTTCAAGCGAAGGGAAATTCTCCGCATCGGCGTTCGGGATCTTTTGAAGAAGGCCACCGTCGAGGAAACGGGGGCGGCCCTCTCGATCCTGGCCGAGGTCCTGATCCAGAAGGCGTACGAAATCTCCGCGCGGCAGATGCGACGCGAGCAGGGGACGCCGTTCCACAAGGATCCCTCCGGCCGGAGGGTCCGGACGGGTTTCACCGTATTAGCCATGGGCAAACTCGGCGGCGGGGAGCTCAATTTCAGCTCGGACGTGGACCTGATGTATCTCTACGCGTCGGATCGGGGCGGGATATATCGAAACGGCGCTTCGGGCCGGCCCGGGACGATGTCGAAGGAAGACTATTTCAAGCGGCTCTCCCAAAAAATCACGGCCGCGCTGAGCGATGTCACGCCGGAGGGTTACGTCTACCGGGTCGACCTGCGGCTTCGCCCGGAGGGAAAAATGGGAAGCCTCGCCCATTCCTTGGAGGCCTTCCGGCGTTATTACACCTCCCGCGGAGAGACCTGGGAGCGATTGGCCCTGACCAAGGTCTGGCCCGTCGCGGGCGACCGTTTGCTCGGAATGAAATTTTTGAAACAGGTGAAACCCTTTATCCACGACCGGCCGTTTGACCGCAAGGCGAAGGACGAAGTTAAACGGATCAAGGAGCGCATCGATCAAAAACTGTCCGCCCGCGGACAGAGCCGCCGGAATGTCAAATTGGGATTCGGCGGGATCCGGGAGATCGAGTTCATCGTTCAATCGCTTCAGGCGTCGTTCGGAAGGAAGGTCCCGGGAATCCGGGAACGGAACACGCGGAAGGCCCTCCGGCGCCTGCTCGAACACGGCCTCCTCTCGGGGCCGGAGCATCGCGATCTTTCGGCCGCCTACCGGTTCCTGCGCGATGTCGAAAACAAGCTCCAGATGGTCTCGGATGTTCAGACCCACGCCATCCCCGAGGAAGCCGGAGAGGTCCGGGCCTGCGCCGTCCGCTTGGGTTATCGCGACGGCGGTCCCGACAGCGCCGTCGACCGTTTCTCAAAAGACTATGACGCCCACACGGGCCGGGTGCACCGGATCTTCCAGGATCGCTTCGGGGACGGCGGGCCGTCCGATCCCGCTTAGGAGGGCTTCGTCCGACCGGGGGGCCATTCCGTCGGGGGGAAGGAAAACCGTCGGGAGAAGAACGCGTGGACGTTCTTCATGTGGCGGTGAACGTCGTCGGCCAGCCTCCTCGCCCCCTTCTTCCAGTCCGCCTCGTGATAGCCCAGGCGCCGCGCGAGGAATTTGAATTCGTCCGAGGACTCCTCCGGCAGGATCAGGTCCTCGGCGTTGCCCCGGACCATCCGAAGTCCGTCGATCAGATTTCTCAGAAAGAGATAGGCGTCGCGGAGAAGGCCGACGTCTTTCTTGGAGAGAAGCCGGAGGCGGCCGAGCCGGTCCAGCGCCTCCAGCGTATTGGGCGTCCGCAACTCCGGATGGCGATGGCCGTGCTGGATTTGAAGATACTGCGCGGCGTATTCGATGTCGATGATCCCCCCCGGGCTGTATTTGACGTTCACGCCCCCCGGCCGGACCCGCTCCTGGACCTGGCGCTGCCGGAGATGGAGGGCCGAGTCCCGGTCCCAGGGTTCGACGCCGAAGACGAACCGGTCGCGGTGGTCCTCGATGGCGCGACCCAGTGAAGGATCCCCGGCGACGAAGCGGAGCTTGGTCAGGGCCTGTCGCTCAAACGGCGCGGCCTCGCCGGCGGCCTGATAGTAGGATCGAAAACGGTCCAGGGAGACGGCCAGCGGACCCTTGGTCCCGTCCGGCCGGAGCCGGAGGTCGATGTGGAAGATCCCTTCCTGCCGGGCCTCGATGAGCCGGAGGATCTCCTGGCACAGTCGCTCAAAGTACAGGCTGTTCTCGACCGATTCCGGACCGTCGGTCCTCCCCGGCCCGCCGTAGACGAACAGGAGCTCGATGTCGGAGGCATATCCCATTTCCCGCCCGCCGAATTTCCCGAGGCCGCAGACGGCGAAGGGGCAGACCGCGCCGCTCTCCAGCCGCGGGCGGCCGTGTTTCGAGCGCAAAACTTCGCGGCCGATACGGGCGGCATGATCCACGACCGCCTCGGCCAGATCCGTAAGCGCGGATGAAAAATCGGTCAGGGTCGCCATGGGGTCGATCAAATGGCTCATGTCGATCGAAAACATTTCGCGGTCCTTGAATTCATTCAGAATCCGTTTCTTTTCATCCGGGGTCGCGCCCCGTGCGAGTCGGGCCGCGAGGTCCCGGGAGAGGGCCGGCTTTCCCGGCCGCCGTGGCCGTTTTTTGATGCCCTCCAACACGGGCATCAGGTTCTCAAATTGCATCCGAAGGAAGTCCTCCCAGAGAAAGTCGCTGGCCCCCAGCAGATGGGCCAGGAGATCCAGCCCTTGCTTTTCTTTGAACAGCTCGATGAAAGGGGCGGCCGTTTTTTTCTCCATCACTTTGTCCAGGAGTTGATCGAAAAACCGGATCGCCTTGGCCGGATCCGGGGCCCAGGGGAGAAAATGGGTGAATTGCTTGATCAGGACCAAGGCGATCCTCAGGGCCTTCTGCTCCCGCTCGCCCTCGATCTTGCGGCCCTGCCGGTTCGAGATATAAAATCGGTCGCGGGCCTCGGCCTGGACGCTCTGAATCCGGACCTTGTGGATATAAACGTCCCTCAGGGCCAGGGCATTCGAGAGGGCGTAGAGAAAGGCGGGAGTGTCCTTTGAATGGACGTCCATCACGGTCCATTGCGGATCGCTGCGGTTGTCGAATCGAACCTCCACCGGATAAAGAAGCCCGGCAAACGGGCTTTTCCGCTTCTCCATCCGCTCGACCAGCCGGCGGTTCAGGTGTTCCCGAACCGCCTCCGATTGGCCCTCTCCCAAAAGACGGATGAGCCGATCCAGCTCGTTTTCAAATTCCAACCTTTTGGCATCCGTAAACGCTTGTCCCGGCCGCGCGCGTACGTCGAACACGTCGACGATCTTTTTTCGACCGGGGATCGGGCGGCCGAACCTTCGGGGCCAGCGGCCCCGTGGAAAAGAAGGCGGCTGCGGCCCGGGCCGTCGATCCAGGAAGGTATGGCTGTGGCCCTTTTGAATTTCGAGTTCGAAGGAGGCGAGCAGGCCGCACAGAATGGAAAACTCCGAAAAATAATCGAAGGCCACGATCGCGATGTTGAACCGGTCCTTTCCGCGCGGGGTGATTTTAAGTCGAACCGGATGATCGGCGTTCAGGTCGAGGGACATTTTAAGATGCGTGCGGATCTCGCGCGGCGTGAAAACCGTAAAATAATCCCGATCCATTCCGGAGACGAAGTCCTGGACGGCCGAAGGGTCCGAGTCCCTTGAGAGAAGCGCGATCGTTTTTTTCAAATCCCGGCCGTTCTCCATCGGAGGGTCCTTTCAGGAAGAGTGTTTCCTAACACTATACAGAAGGACGATCTCCCGATTCAATCGATTGTAGGGGCTTGCGTCGCGGCCTATCTTGTCTGGGGGCCCGTGCGGCAAAATAGAATACTGGTCCTCCGATGACCCCAGACCCCGCGCTCGGATGGGCCAAGCCCGATCCTCGCTTTCACCGGCCGAGCGGCTCGACTGAGCTCGCCGAAGTCCTCACCCTCTCGCTCGCCCTGCTCGCTGGATAACGACGCCTGTCTGTGCTGCCTGAACCCAATCCTTGAGGTGAATCCGGGCCGGATTCTGATGTATAATCCGCTTGAAGGAGATCCGGTTTCTTGAGTTCATCCACGCCTCTGCCGTTTCGGGTCAAAGTTGCCGCCGCATTTGCGTCCGTTTACCTGATCTGGGGATCGACGTTTTTGGCGATTCGGTTTGCGATCGAGACGCTGCCGCCTTTCCTGATGGCGGGCTTTCGTTTTGCGGTCGCAGGCGCGGTGTTGTACGGTTGGTCACGTCTGGCCGGAGCAAAACGGCCGGCCCGAATCCACTGGGGCGCCACGACCCTGATCGGCGGCCTGCTCGTCTCGGTCGGCAACGGGGCCGTGGTCTGGGCGGAGCAACGGGTCCCATCCGGGCTGGCGTCGTTGTTGATCGCGACCGTGCCGATCTGGATGGTCCTCTTGGACTGGATTGGGTGGAACAGCGCCCGGCCGAGTCCCTGGGTTATGACCGGGCTGGGATTGGGGCTTGCGGGGATGGCGCTGCTGGTCGGACCGGAAAAGCTGTCGGGCATCCATCGCATCGATCCGGCGGGGGCGGCCGTGCTGATCGGAGGAGGCGTGGCATGGGCGGCCGGATCGCTCTACTCCCTGCGTGCGCCGCTGCCGGAATCGCGGCTGCTGGCCACGGCGATGGAGATGCTGACGGGGGGCGTGCTGCTCTTGCTGGCCGGGCTGGCGACGGGCGAAGCCGCCGCGTTGCAGTTGGGCGCCGTTTCCCCGCGCTCGGCCCTCTCGTTGGCCTACCTCATCGTCTTCGGCTCGCTCGTGGGGTTCACGGCCTATATCTGGCTGCTGAACGCGACCACGCCCGCGCGCGCCTCGACCTACGCCTATGTAAATCCGGTCGTGGCGGTCACCCTCGGCCGGGTCCTCGGGGGCGAAACGCTCTCGGCCCAAATCCTTCTGGCCGCCGCGATCATCGTGGCCGCCGTCGTTGTGATCACGACCGATCGCGCGCGCTCCGTCAAACAATAATCCGACTCAAAATACCTCGTGGCCGGCCCGGCGTCCGCGGAAGGCCGTCCCGGTTACGCGGAGCGTTCCCCCGCGGCCCGAAAGATTTTCCTCCAGAGCGAATGTGACCGGAAGGAACCGTTCAATCACCCAGAGATTTGTCTTGAGATGTTCGGTGACTTCCGAGACGGTGACCATCGATTCGCCTTCGGCCAGGGCCATGTAGAGCGCGGCCTGATCCGCCAGATGACGGTCCAGAGCCCCGGGGCCGTTCCAGTAGCCGATGAAGTCCTCCACCGCTTCATCCGCCACCCGTTCCGCCCGCTTGCCGAGTTCACCCAGCGCCGAGAAGCCGGCCCTCACGTTTTCAAAATCGGCCCGAATGAAACAAAACGATCCTTGGCCCGGGGATTCGACCGTCCCGGTCTCGCCCCGCGGTGCCAACCCCCGCTCGGCCAGCCGTTGCGTCGCCCGTTTCAACTGACGCTCCGCGATCGATAACGGGAGACGGGCCACCGTTGAGATGACCCGGAGGGACTTCAAGCGGCCGCGTTCCACGATCCGGAGCGGCCTCAAACAACTCGGAGACGGCTCCACGATCGCTTCGATCTCTCCGCCGCCCCTGGGGTAAAATCCCGATCGGCGAATTTTGACCTGCGCCCGGAGGCCCATCGCCGAAACGGTGTGCAGAAAAACGTCCCGCAGATATTCGGCCGGCGGGCTCCAGGCCACGTGAGTCCCGCCGTGCACAAGGATTCGGGAGGGACTTCCGGCAAAGGACAGCGGAGGAAGGAGGGTCTGGAGGACCAGGCTTGTGGAGCCGGCGGTTCCCACGTCAAAGGCATGACGCCCCGCCTGAACCTCGCCGGGGAGGAAACGGAGGTCGGTGGAATTCGCCCGCGCGCCGACGAGGCTGCCGCGGCAGATCTGCGCGGCCGCTTTCGCGCTGATCAGGTGCTGGGGTTTGAGCCCGGGGGCTTTCCGGCTCGATCGAATCCGGCGTATCCTCACCGGCGTTCCGGTCAAGGCCGAAAGGGCCAGGCTGGTCCGGAGGATCTGGCCCCCGCCCTCCCCATGGCTTCCGTCAATCTCGATCATTTTGAGTCTCCGAACTGAATCATCCTTACTCCATGCGTCATTCTACCACCCCGGCCCTAACTTTTGGAGCCCTTGCATCTCATCCGAGCATGGAATATAATGACAAGGCTTGGCCGACATCCCTTGATGAAGTATTAGCCTGCCTGAAGGCTTTACGCGCCCACCCTGTCCGCGATGTTGGCATCCGAGGCATGATACGGGTTGATCAAGATGTCCGTGTTTAAAAATATCAGCATCAAAACCAAGCTCCTCCTGTTGACGATCACCAGCGTGGTCGCGATCTTATTCGCCTCAAACTATTTCACCCAGAGCATGATCGAAAAAAACGCCGAGGCCAACCTTCGACAGGAAACCGAGAATGTTGTCAAAGAGATCGATTCGGCCGTGGCGACCGTTTATCGCAACCTGACCAATATCGATGAAATCAACGAAGACCTGATGGACATGATAACGATACATTCGGATATCGAACGCATCGATCTGTATTCATTTTCTCCGGAGGGAATGCTTCTTCCGGTCACATCCAAAATGAGTGTCCCGCATCCCCCGGCGTCCCTGTCTCAGGATGATATCGATAAAGTAAATATGAATCAGATCCTTTACAAACCGGAACGAATCGGAAAAGTGAACTACGTCAATGTGATTTCGCCGTTCCATCTCAAAAGCCGGGTGATCGGTTTAATTCAGATGAAGCTGTCCCGAAAGGAGTATGACCGGCTGCAAAATGAGGAGCGCAGCCATGCCTTCGTCATCACCCTCCTCTCCGTTCTGATGATTGGCGGCCTCTTTGCGGTTTCCATGACCCGGATGATCCATCGCCCGATCGAAAATCTCCTGAAGGCGATGGCCAGGGTCAAGGCGGGGGATTTGACGGTTTCGATTTTCTCCGAGACGCAGGATGAACTCGGCCGACTGACCCAAAGCTTTAATTCGATGATCCAGACGATCAAGCAAACCGCCGAGGCCAATCAGGCGCTCCTCGGCCGGATTCATACCTTTAATGAGGAGCTACAAAACAAAATTGACGCGGCCACGGAAGAACTTCAGACGAGGAACGACGAGTTGACCCGCGCCAATCGGTCGATTTACCAGATGCAGAAACAACTGTTGCAATCCAACGAACTCGCGGCCATCGGCCAGTTGGCCGCAACGGTGGCCCATGAATTGGGAACCCCGCTCCACTCGGTGTTCGGCCATCTCCAGCTTCTTCTGGTGGAGAGCGGTCTGTCCGAAGATGCTCGGCGCCGCCTGTCCATCATGCAGTCTCAGCTCGAACGGCTGATCAACAGCATCCGTCAGTTGCTGAACACGACGCGGTATCCGGAAACGGACTTCGATTGGATCGAGCTGAACGTGATCCTGGATGATCTTTGCGTCCTGTTTTCACCCGAAACGATCGCCAAGCAAATCACGGTGGTCAAGGAATTGGACCCCAATCTGCCCAAGCTCCTGGCCAGTCACAGCCAGATGCAGGGGGTTTTCCTGAACTTGATCGACAACGCCATCGACGAATTATCCGGCGGCGGAACCCTGCGAATTCGAACAAAGCGGACCACGCTACCGATTGACGCTTCCTTTCCCGCACGGGAGGAGGCCGCGAAAACCGATTGGGTCGAGGTGACGGTCCAGGACAACGGCCGGGGAATCCCGCCGGATCAGATTCAGAAGATCTTCGAACCTTTTTTCACTTCCAAAGATCCCGGGCAGGGAAGCGGTCTTGGTTTATCGATCTGTCGGGACATCGTTCAGCGCCACGGAGGGACGATTAGCGTGGAAAGTCGATTGACGGAGGGAAGCCGGTTTATCGTCCGCCTTCCCGTGAGAAAGCGAGGGTAAGAATGGTGGCGTCTCCTCGGATCCTTGTGGTGGACGACGACGCAGTTGCGGCGGATCTCCTCCGGGAGGTCCTGACGAAAGAGGGATATCGGGTTCAAACGGCCACCCAAGGTTCGGAAGCCATTCAGACGGGGAGTCGCACCCCCTTCGACATGGTGATTACGGATTTGAAGATGCCGGATGTCGGCGGGCTCGAAGTGGTCAGGGCCTTCCGCCAAAAGAGTCCCCACACGATCATGATCGTCATCACGGCCTTCGGCTCCTTTGAGACGGCGATCGAGGCCATTCAGAACGGAGCCTACGATTATATCAGCAAACCGTTTAAAATCGATGACATCAAGGTGACGGTTCAACAGGCCTTGAATCAGCAGCGCCTCGTCCGGGAAAATCTGTTTCTCCCGACCGACGCGGCGGAGAACCTTCCTCTGGAGACCGTCATCGGCAACAGCCCGAAGATGCTGGAGATCTACAAGCTGGTGGCGCGGGTCGCCCGCACCGATACCACGGTCCTGATTCAGGGCGAAAGCGGGACCGGGAAGGAGTTGATCGCCCGGGCGATTCACAGCCACAGCCACCGGGCCGAGAAGCCCTATGTTGCGGTGAACTGCGCCGCGCTTCCGGAGGGTCTCCTCGAAACCGAATTGTTCGGCCATACCAAGGGGGCGTTCACGGGCGCCTGGACGAATAAAAAAGGCTTGTTTCTGGAGGCGGAGGGGGGGACCTGTTTTCTGGACGAGATCGGAGATATCACACCTTCTCTTCAGGCCAAATTGTTGCGGGTTCTGCAGGAACGGGAGGTCCGCCCGGTGGGGGGAAGCGAAACGGTCAAAATCGATGTTCGGATCCTGGCGGCCACCAATAAGGATCTCAAATCCCTCGTGAAGGCCGGGCGTTTCCGAGAAGATGCCTTCTACCGGCTTCACGTCGTGACGATCGATCTGCCCCCGCTTCGGGAGCACCCGGAAGATATTCCGCTCATGGCGAATCATTTCATCAGGACGGCCTGTCAGCGCGCCAAGAAGAGCGTCTCGGGGATTTCCAAGGAAGCCATGGAGATCCTGACGCGATATCATTGGCCTGGCAATATCCGCCAGCTGGAAAATGTCATCGAGCGGGCGGTAACGCTCACGACCAACAACGTCCTGCTGCCTTCCGATATTTCCGAAGACTTACCTTCTCGGGATGACGCCCCTTCCCGGTCTTCCTCGGACGCGCTGATTACGTTGGAAGAAATGAAGCGGCGCTACGTCGAGCAGATCCTCAACCAGACCGGCGGCAATCAAAGCAAGGCGGCCGAGGTATTGGGAATCAACCGCAAGACGCTTTATCGACTCAGCAAGCGGCGTGAGCACAACACTGAGAACTCCTGACCGGAGACCTAAAGTCTCTTGACGGAACAAAAGGTTCACCTCCCCATTCCGAATCAATCCCCTCCATTTGATGGGATTTACTCCTCGGCGCTCAACGCCCGCGTTTGGCCGGTTTATGTGAAAAGATCAATATGCACAATCCAATGAGCACGAGAAGGCTTAGCGATGCCGAATAGCGGCTCAACGCCAAGCCCCCCTGGCTTACGGGTTTGTCCAGAAAGTCGCCGACCACGGCTCCAAGCGGTCTCGTCAGGATGAAAGCCGCCCAGAAAAGCGTGGGGCGAGATAGGGGTGTCAGATAGTACGCGGCGGCAAGGATCGCCAACATCGCCCCAAACACGATCGCGCCGCCACTGTACCCAAGACCGGCTGTATCGGCGGTCCAATCGCCAAGCGCCGTCCCCAAGGTCTGAGAAAACATGATGGTTACCCAGTAGAACATTTCGGATTTCGGAGAGCTTACCGTATCCACAGCGACCGAACCAAGAGCACGATGCCAAATGAGGAGTGACGTCATTAGAAGGGCGAACAAAATCGTTGTTCCGCCCGCATACCCGATACCCAGCGACCGGTCCGCGAAGTCGGCCAATGTCGTTCCAACCGTTGTCGTTGCAACAATGGTCGTCCAGTACACGACCGGATGAAAGCGCTTTGCGGATACCTGGGCTATTACGGCCGCGATGAAGATCACCGAAAAAATTCCGGTGCTCACGAGATAACCGAGATTCATCGACATGGACACGGCGTCTCCTCCGGTCTCGCCCAAGGTCGTGGCCAGGATCTTTATGATCCAGAAAATCAGAGTAACCTCTGGCACCTTGCTGAGAGTCTCTTTCATTGCCATGTCCATTTTTTTATTGCGACCGGTGGATCGTCAAACCTGCGGGAGCCGGGAATGATTGGATTGATCCGCATCGTCTGCGGAGATCAATTTCCTGCTCGACTTCCATCGTTAACAACGGTATCTTACTATAAATATAACTCAAACCAAAGTGTGTTAGGAGAACCGACGAAGTATTTTGGCGACCGAGAAAACTGTTCATGCCTTGTTGAATATGTCGGGAAGGATTTTGAAGGGTATCGTGTTTAATTTCCGACCGCGGCCGGACAGCGGTCCCCCCCGGCGACGCGAATCAAAAAAAACGACGCTGGAGCCGAATAAAGAAGTCCCATGGTGAGACAAAAAGCCCCGCTTCTAGTTTCTATCACGCCCCGCAAGCTCGTTTAAGGCGATCCAATCGACCATTCGTTCAATACCCGATCCCTGGCATGTCTTTTGCTATTTACAATTGAGTTCAGAAAATAGACCGAAATGGTCCGCTTGCCCTTTGGGAAGCCGTTGGGGCCGCAGTCGGTCATCGAGGAGAAGAACGGGTATCCGTACGGCATCAAAGAGCCGGCACTGCAGCGCCGGCTCCGTGAGGCGTAACCCCCCCCTTTGTATCGGCTGCGGGCCTTCCCGCGCCGCTACCGGCCCGAGACGCCTCTATTACCCCGACGGAATATTTCGGCCGGAGCCGTCGGATACCCGATATTCTCTTTGAAGACGCTATCGGATCTGGGTCGGCGACATGAAAAAGTGAACCGTAATCCCTCAAGCCAAGCACCGGGAATGGGATTGGACGCGCGGCGTGATTCCCTGTTACAATGTCCACGCCATGACAATTCCATCCCACCAAAAACAAATCTTCTTTCATGTCGGGCTGGCCAAAACCGCAACCACATGGTTGCAACACAAGGTCTTTCCCAAATTCCGCGGGATATATTACGTAAAGAACACGCGGTATCGCCGTTACGCGTCGATCATCGGCGGGTCGCGACATCCGAAGTATCTCGTTTCACGCGAATTTGACCGGCAACTGGAGAGGGAAGTGAGCCGTTTCGCGGCCCTTTACCCGCAGGCCCGTCCGATCATCGTGCTGCGCCGGCACGACTCGTGGATCGCCTCCCAGTACCGCCGCCGCGTAAAAAACGGATTCGGTTTGCTTTTTGACTCCTTTTTCGATCTCGACAACGATCAAGGATACTGGAAGCAAAGCGATCTCTATATGTATCCAAAACTCCAGGTGTTGGAAAAATATTTTTCCCGCAAACCGCTGGTCCTGTTTTATGAAGACCTGAAAGCCGACCCCGTGGGATTCGTGGACAAGATTGCCCGTTGCTGCGGCGCGGAATACGATCCAAAACAAATTTCCTTGAATCCCTTTCACACGTCGTACGCCGATAAACAGCTCCGGATCCTTCGAAGCGTCAGCCGGTATCTTTTTTCTCCCGTGCAGCAGTTCTCCGGGCCGAGGGCCTGGCACTGGATTCAGAAACGTTCGCGATCGCTCGTTCTTTATTCGATCCTCTACCCGTCTTTATTGATACCGGAAACCTGGCTGCCGAAGGGCGAGTTGATTCCAAAAGAGCGATTGGAGGAAATCCGAATCCGGTATTTCGATGACTGGCAACAATGCCGGGATTATGCGGAACGATATAACGCGTTGGCGGCGGAATCGGATCCCCCGGGTTCACACCAATCATAAAAGGGAAGCCGTTGAGACGTCGGTGCCTTTTTTTCATGTTAGCCGGTCTGGTACTGCTGGTCGGCCTTCGAATCGACACCTACTCCTTCCCCGTGAGCGTCTACAAGAACGGAGATCCTCCAAGTCCATACCATGACTACAAGGGATTGATCCATGTTCATACCACGTATTCGGACGGAGCGGAAACGGTGGAGCAGCTCGCCGCGACCGGCAACCGTGTCGGGTTGGATTTTCTCATCTCCACGGACCATAACACCCTTCGGCCGGTGACCGACCGAAAGGAGGGCTGGTACGATCATCTCCTTTTTCTGAGCGGCGAGGAGATCGGCATGGAGGGAGAGTACACCTTGGCCTTGGGAATTTCCAAGACGGTCAAGCGAGACAACAGGGATCCCCAATCCGTTATAGACGAGGTCCAAAAACAGGGCGGGATCGCTTTTATTTCCCATCCGCTGCATCCCCAATCCGGATGGAAGACTTGGGGAACCACCGGGTTGACGGGGATGGAGATTATCGATAACGCGTTGCTGTATAAGCAGGCCAACCGACTCGCCTTCCTCTGGAGTCTGATGACCTATCCCCTGAATACCTCCTATGCCCTTCTCAATCTTTATCAGAGACCCAAGGATGTCTTGGAAAAGTGGGATGAACAAACCCAGATGGAGAAGATGGTGGGGATCTACTCCGCGGACATTCACGGTCAGTTCCGCATTCGAAAACGTTATACCATCAAGTTTCCCTCTCCGGAAAGGGTCATGCCGCTTGCCAGCAACCATGCACTCTTACCGGAGCCTTTTAAAGGTGCTTTGGCCCAGGATAAGAAAATGCTGTATGATGCCGTAAGGGAGGGACATCTCTACATCGCCATGGATCTCCTGGGTGATCCGACCGGTTTTCTTTTTCAAGGAATCACGGGAAGCGGGGAGCGAGTTCTCATGGGAGATGAATTGACCCAACCCGGTCCGGTAACCCTGACGGCCTCGCTCGGCACACGCTTCCGGCCGGAATCCTACCGGATCAAGTTATTCAAGGACGGCATGCTGGTTGCCGACTCTTCGACAAACCCCCTGGTCTACGAGGCCGAGGAAGAAGGGGTCTACCGGGTGGAGGTCGAGCTTAACCGGCCATCCCCTTTTTGGACCCACCAAACATACACCTGGATTTATTCCAACCCGATTTACATTCGCGGCAATTCTAGTTAAAGGTCCGCATGATCACCTGCCCAGAGCGAGATGGAAGAGCGGTCTCCAGAACCTGAACAAAAAAAAATTTTGATTTGGGCGTGGTTTTGGGCCTTGTTTTTTTTCGTGGCCCGACTGGCTTATATTCCCCTCATCAATCTGGCTCCGGACGAGGCCTATTACTGGGAATGGTCCAGGCACCCGGCACTAAGTTACTATGACCAGGGCCCCATGCTGGCCGTGGCCATACGGTTCGGGACTTTTTTGTTTGGGAATACCGAAATGGGGGTGCGTTTTCCTGCGGCGCTCTCGGGCCTTCTGGTTTCCACCGTCGCCATTGGGTTCTGCCGTCGCATATTGAATCAGCCGCGGGCCGCGTTGTGGGCCGTGCTGGGCCTCAACGGCATGCTTTTGTACGCGGTGGGCGGGGTCTTGATGGTGCACGACTCGCTGCAGGTGGGTTTCTGGGCGTTGGCCTTGGCGCGTATGGCGTGGGCGATAGAAAGACCGGGTCTGACGGCGTGGTTGGGTTTCGGATTTTTCGGCGGTCTTGGTATTTTGAGTAAATATACCGGGGTGTTCCTTTTTCCCCTGGCGGGATTGGCCCTGGTGAGCCATCCGGAATTAAGACCCAAGCTTAAATCCGCGGGCCCCTGGTTGGCCTTGCTCCTGGGCGTGCTGTCCGGAATTCCCATCCTGGTCTGGAACGCTCAAAACGAGTGGCCCTCCGCCCGGCACGTACTTTACATCGGAGGGGCCAATCCTTCCCGGCATTCCCTGGCGAGTCTTCCCGAATTTTTGGGGTCTCAAGTGGGCGTGGTGACCCCGATTTTATTCATGTTGATTTTACAGGTTTGGTGGGAAGCCTGGCAGCGGCGGCGTGAGGGAAAGTTGCCGCCTCAGGAATGGATATTGTGGTGCTGTTCATTTCCGCTTTTTTTGTTTTTTTTGACTCTATCCATCCGGACCAAGGTGGCGGGGAACTGGCCGGCCCCGGCTTATTTCGGTGGAGTACTTTTGGTGGCCGCAACCCTCTCACGGCACCAACGCCTCCGATCCCCTTGGGTCCATTGGGGGCTGATTTTGGCGTTTGCGATGACCGCATTGTTGCATTGGCAGGTTGCAAGGCCTTTTTTACCCATTCCCATTTCTGTGGCGAGAATCGACAGCACCTCCAGGGTGGACGGATGGAATGAACTGGCCCGACACGTGGAAACTTTGCGGCGGAATCTTCCGGGTCAAAGCTTCGTAGGTTGCAGGACTTATCAAATTGCCGCGGAACTTGGATTTTATCTTCCCGACCATCCCCAGGTCGTGATCCTTCAAGACCGAATCATCAATCACCAGTATCGCTTTTGGAACCGCCCGGAAGACCGTGTTGGACAGGACGCTATATTGGTCGTCGGGGAAGTTTGGGAAGTCAACGAAATGATTCACCGCTTCGACAAGGTGGAACCTTTGGAAGATTTCCCGTTCTTCCGAAACGGAATCGAGGTGCAACGTTTCCATTTCTTCCGCGGGGTCAATTTCAGAGGCTGAACGTCAGGGACTTTTCGAGCGACCCGTGCTGTCTTACGGTTTTTTGACAGCCTTGAACACGGTCGGATCCTCCGGACCCTCGACAACGAGTGCGCCGAGAGCACCCTTGGCCACACGGAAGATGCTGTGATCCACCAGCAGGTAGGTGGCGGGTGCGTTGACCTTGAATTCCACGATGACCGCCCCGGCGGACGGAACCAGCGTCGTCTGGACATTCCGGTTGACCGCCCCGTCCAGGGCCCCATCGAGATAGACCTTGTCAAAGATCTCGCCGATGACATGGAACGATGAGGCGCTGTTCGGTCCGATGTTCCCGAAGAAAATCCGAACCGTCTCCCCGGGCTTCGCTTTCAACGCGCCGGGTCCCAGAAGGGCGCCCGCGCGTCCGTTGAAAACCACGTGGTCGGGATGCTCGGCCAGGCCCTTCTCCATGGAGAGTTGGTAGACACCCGATTGGTCCGAGGCCTCGGTGAAGAATTCGCTCTGCATTACGTAGTATTCATGGTCCACCTTGGCCAGCCCTTTCGCGGGTTCGACCAGGATCAGGCCGTACATGCCATTGGCGATATGGGCCGGAATGTTGGGCGTCGGGGAGGCGCAGTGATAAATGAAAAGACCGGGGTTCAGGGTCTTGAACTGGAAGACGGCCTCCTGTCCCGGATTGACCAGGCTGACGGCCGCGCCCCCTCCCGGCCCGTTGACCGCGTGGAGGTCGATGTTATGGGGCATTTTGTTGTCGGGGGAATTTTTAAGATGCAGCTCCACCGTGTCCCCGACACGAACCCGGATCATCGGCCCCGGCACCGTCCCGTTGAAACTCCAGAATTTGTATTGCACCCCTTCGGTCAGCGTGCCCACAAACTCCTTTGCCTCCAGATTGACCACCACCCGGGCCGGCTTCGTCCGGGCGATCGGTTGCGGAACGTTGGGGGCGGTCGTGAGCTGAGCCACCACGGGGGTCTGGGCTTCCACCGCCGGGATTTGGATTGCCACCGTCATGAGGAAGAGTAGTAAGACCGTCGATATCAACAACAAATATGTTTGACGCATAGGATCCTCCTTGAATTAGCGGTCTGTCGCCGGCAGGTTCAGCGGCACATGCTCGGGGCAGTCCGTTTGAAGCTTCGACTCGCCGATCGGCATGCCGGCGAAGCCGCAGTAATGGGGTTTATCGGATCCGGGATAACGGTCCTGACCAAAAAATTGGCACCCTTGACAAATGCGTGAAATGGAGATCAGCCCCCGGTTCAGAAATCCCTTGGTCAACGTGACGAGCAACGACAACAGATGTTCTTTTTCCTCGTTCGAAAGCGATGATACGATGCGTTGAATCTCCGCCTGGGCCTCCTGCAACGTGTGGGCCAGCGTGCGGCCCCGGCGAGTGAGCGACAATTTGACGATCCGACCGTCCCGATCATCCCGGGCCTTCCTGATCAGCCCTTTCTTCAGCAGAACGCGAGCGGCGTCACTCAGGGTCGGCGCCGACAGGTCGAGTTCATCGGCGATTCCGCCAATACTTTTAGCATGATGCTGTTTGAGGAGGGACAGGACCAGTTGGGATTGCAGACCGCTTAGCCGGTGCCGATAGGCGGCTCGTTCCGATTGCAGGAGGACGGCACGGCTCAACTGATGAAGTCCGACACCAATCCGCTCCTCGATCGGGGCCTTCAAATAATCCGCATTCGGCCTGCCGTGACTGTCTAGGGTGGACATAGAGATATAGTTAGGAGTCCTAAATTTTTGGTGATTTTAACCCCGGCCATCGAATTTGTCAAGTTCCAGGATGTGTTGGAGCCGTTAATAATAAAGCAAGGGGCGATTCAGTTCGGGCCCTACGCGGGATCCTTTTTCCTTCTCATGTACTGTTCATAGAGCTGGTTCACACGACGATCACGGACATAGTCGTGGTTTCGAAATCCCCCGCCGAAGATGCGGGGGATATGGAGGAGCTCGTGGATCAGCGTTTTGGTCTGTTCGGCTTCGGTGAGACGGTCGTAATTTTCAGAGACGAGCTCGATCACGTAGTGGGCCGGGATGGACAGGGCGGTCTGAAGTGCTTTGGGTAATCCGTGGCAGCGGGCCAGGATGCGGCGGCTTTTCGTCCCGCGGCTTCGGATCGCGCGGACGCGTCCGGGCTGGATGTGGGTCATTTCAAGCGAGCGGATGATCCTCCCGAGTTCCTCATCGATTTCCGGTGCCGGTAGATATTCCAACGCATGCCCCCTATCCGAATGGACTATAACCAAGCGCTTCGAAAAAGGCAAGGCTCTCGGACCAAGGCGAGGGACGTTTCTGATTCTAATCGTCTTCCCGGGGGATCAAGCCAGGAACCGCACTTGCTCCTGCCACTTGATATTCGCCCCGTGATTATCTTATAGTGAATGTTCGCATTACTTATTAGGTGGAAAGCAAGTTAGGATGTCTTCCGATTCAGTCTTAGTCAGGGGTAAGACGGTTGCCAAAGCTCAGACCGACATCTGGGAGTGGGTGCTCAGGTCGGCCATCATTTTGAGTCTTTCGGGTCTCGCCTACGTCATTCTATCAAGCCACCTTTTCCGTCCATTATTTCGCGAAACCGTTCCCCTCCATTGGGCTCGGTATATTGAGCGCCCGAGCTTTTTGTGGGTTGTCATGGGAACCATCCTGTTGGTCTTTCGCACGCTGCTGTGGTCCCGTTACCGGCCCTTTGCATCCACCGGCATGGGCGACGCCCCCCGCATGACCGTCATCATCCCGGCCTATAACGAGGGGCCGATGGTCGAGAAGACCATCGATTCCGTGGCGGCCGCGCTCTATCCGGGCGACCGGCTGGAGATCCTTGTGGTGGATGACGGGAGCCGCGACGACACGTGGAAATACATTGCGCGCGCCGCTCGACGGTATCCGGCCTTGGTTTCCCCGATAAGGTTTCCGCGAAATAAGGGTAAGCGCGCCGCGCTGGCGGAGGGTTTTCGGCGGGCGCGGGGGGAGGTCGTCGTGACCGTCGATTCCGACAGCGTGATCGACAGCGGTACGCTCCTGGCCCTGGCGGGTCCCTTTCGCCATCCGACCGTGGGGGCGGTGGCCGGGAAGGTGGATGTTTACAATCGGCACCAGGGAATCATTCCGCGGATGCTGCAGGTGCGTTACATCCTGGCCTTCGACTATCTTCGCGCGGCGCAGTCCACCTACCGCACCGTCTATTGTTGTCCCGGTGCCTTGACGGCGTATCGCCTCTCGGTGGTGCGCGGGGTGCTGGACGCGTGGGAGGGGCAGACCTTCCTGGGCGCCCGATGCACTTACGGCGAGGACCGCGCCCTGACGAACTTCATCCTGTCGCGCGGTTATGACACCGTCTACCAGCGGACCGCGGTGGTCCGCACGGTGGTCCCCGATCGCTATACGAAGCTGTGCAAAATGTATATCCGCTGGGACCGAAGCTACATCCGGGAAGATCTCCGGTTTATCCGCATCGTCTGGAAGCGCCCTTTTGCGGCCCGCATGATTGCGATCCTGGACCGTTTCGTCACCAACCTGCGTTATCCCGTGAGCTACGGCGCCCTTGTGCTCCTGGTCGTGCTGTCGGCGAGCGATCCGTGGACGATCCCGCCGGTCCTGTTTTCGATCGGATTGATGTCCACCGTTTACATGCTCTTCTATTTAAAGAGCGAGCGATCCTGGAACTGTCTCTTCGGGGTGCTCTACGCCTACTTCTCGGTCTTGACCTTGTTTTGGATTTTCCCGTATGCGTTTCTGACAATCCGGTCCCGCTCCTGGATGACGCGCTGAACGGACGTGGGAAGGGGCCGAATACGGCTCGGGATGGGGTTCAGGGAAGCGGATTCCCGGAAATGACGTAATCGCAGAGATGGATGAAATCGCGGATGAGTCGGTCCATGTTGATCGAAATGGCCGGCTCCGGCCTCCCTTCGATTTTCAGTTCCGCAACGTACTGGCCGTCGAGGTCCTGATCCTGACTCATGATGTACCCCTTCATCGGATGAAAATGATGGACCATCCCATGCCGGTACGTATTGTAGAATTTTTGCGCCCCGAGTTGTTTGGCCAGGACGGGAAAATGCTTTTCGAGAATTTTCAGGTAATCCCGTTTGTGGGCCGTGAAGCTCTTGTGGCCGCTCGCGAAGGCGTCGATGCCGCAGACGATGACGCACAGGACGGCGACATAGCGGCCGTCCTTGAGACAGATCTCGACGGACCTTTTCAGCTCGTCGGCGAGGACCCGCCGATCGCCCAAGTCCACGAATTCCTGTTTGGGGACCGTTTTAGCCATATCTGGGATGCTTCCGACCGTACAATGCCTTCATGATATTCCTCCCGAAGCCCCCCTGTCAATCCCCCGTCGTCCGCGTTCCCTGAGGAAACGGGCGAGGATCCTGGCGGTGTGGGAGGCGTCCCGGACGCGCGCGACGGCTTCCGGGGAGCCCTGGGCCACGATGCGGCCGCCCCCCGCTCCGCCCTCCGGCCCCATGTCGATGACCCAATCCGCCTCGGCGATCACATCCAGATTGTGCTCGATGATTACGACCGTGTTGCCCGCCGCGACCAGGCGGTGGAGCACCCGGATCAGCTTTTCGACGTCGGCCATATGCAGGCCGATCGTGGGCTCGTCCAAAAGGTACAGCGTCGCGTGAAGGGGTGATGGGCGTATCTCACGGGGCCTCGCGGGAGAAAGCTCCTCCGGCGGCCCGGCCTTCGTCAGCTCGGTCACCAGCTTGATCCGCTGGGCCTCGCCGCCCGAGAGGGTCGGGCTTGGCTGGCCGAGCGTGAGGTAGCCCAGCCCCACGTCCTGCAATAGGCGCAGGGCATGATGGACCTTGCGGTGTGCGGCAAAGAACCCGGCCGCCTCGTCCACGTTCATCGCGAGCAATTCGGCGATTGTTTTTTCTTTGGTGCGGACGGTGAGGGTCTCCGGGTTGAACCGCGCCCCGCGGCAGGCCTCGCAGCCCACCCGCACGTCGGGAAGAAAACTCATTTCGATCGTCCGGACGCCCTGGCCTTCGCAGGTCTCGCAGCGTCCGCCCGGGACATTGAATGAAAAGCGGGACGGCCCCCATCCGCGCATCCGCGCCTCGGGCATCGCGGCGAACAGCCGGCGGATTTCGTCCCAGAAACCGACATAGGTCGCCGGGCAGGAGCGGGGCGTTTTACCGATCGGGGTCTGGTCCACTTCCAGCACCCGTCGGACCGTTTCCCCGCCGCGGATCGCGCGGCATCCGTGGAAGCGCGGTTCGCGAGCCGTTTGCCTTTCGGCCCTCCGTTCCGGAGCCAGGTTCCGCTTCAGATTGTCGTGAAGAATATCCCGGACCAGTGTGCTCTTGCCGCTTCCGCTCACCCCCGTCACGCAGACCAGCCTTCCCAGCGGAACGCGGACCCGCAGGTTTTTCAGATTGTGAAGCCGCGCCTCGAGGATCTCCAGGGCGGGATCACCCGCCCGCACCGGCCGTCGATCGGTTAAGGGGTGCCGGAGCGGATCGGCCAGGTAGCGGCCCGTCACGGATTCGGGATGCCGCATCACGGCGCCGACCGGCCCCTCGACCACCACCCTCCCCCCGTGAACGCCCGCGCCGGGTCCGAGATCGACGAGATGCGCGGCGCTCCGGATCGTCTCTTCATCGTGCTCGACCACCACGACGGTGTTTCCCTTCGCCCCGAGCCTGTGCAGCGTCTCCAGCAGCCTCCGGTTGTCCCTCGGATGAAGTCCGATCGTCGGCTCGTCCAGGATGTAGCAGACGCCCCGGAGGTTGGAGCCGAGCTGCGAGGCCAGCCGGATGCGCTGGGCCTCTCCGCCGGACAGCGTCGGGGCCGAGCGGTCGAGCGAAAGATAGGCCAAGCCGACCTCCTTGAGGAATTTGAACCGGGAGCCCAGCTCGGCGAGGATGTCCCGCGCGATTACCGCCTCGCGGCCGTGCGTCTTCAGGCCCCGGAAAAACCGGTCGGCCTCCTCGACCGGGAGCGCCGTGATTTCGGCGATGCTTTTCCCGCGGAACCGGACCGCGAGCGCCTCGGGGTTGAGCCGCCGGCCGTGGCAGTCCGGGCAGACCGTCTCCCCGCCCTCCCACCATTCGTTCCACCAGATCTCCTCGCCCGTCTGCCGGTCGTCGAAGCCGCGCAACATCTGGCCGGTGCCGTAGCAGCGGCCGCACCACCCGTGTTTCGAGTTGAAGGAGAAAAGCCGCGGATCGGGCTCGGCGAAGCTCCGGCCGCAGCGCGGACAGGACCGGCGGGTGGAGTAAAGCCCCTCTCCCGGGGCGATCCGGACGGCGCCTTTTCCGAACTCCAGCGTCCGCTCGAGGAGCGCGCGAAGGTCCCGCTCCGCCTCGGGCGTCGCGACGAGCGCGCCGACCGGCAGCTCGATCGTGTGCTCCTTGAAACGGTCCAGACGGGGCCAGGGATCGGTCGGGATCATTTTCCCGTCCACGCGCAGCTGGCTGAACCCTTTCCCCGCGGCCCATTGGGCGAGGTCGGAGTAGGTGCCCTTTCGCGCCGTCACGAGCGGGGCGAGGAGCCGGACGGTTCTGGCGCGGTGCTGTCGCAGAATCCGGGCCAGGATCGCCTCGGCGGTCTGCGGTCGTATCGCCAGGTCGCAGTCCGGGCAGTGGGGTGTTCCCAGCTTGACGAACAGGAGTCTCAGGAAATGGTAGATCTCGGTCAGGGTCGCGACGGTGCTCTTCCGTCCGCCGCGGCTGGTGCGCTGCTCGATGGCGACGGTCGGGGGAATCCCGAAGACCGCGTCCACGTCCGGCCGGGCGGCCGGCTGCACGAACTGTCGCGCATAGGCGTTCAGCGACTCGAGATACCGGCGCTGGCCCTCGGCGAAGAGGATGTCGAAGGCCACCGTGCTCTTTCCGCTGCCGCTCACGCCGGTGATCACCGTGAACCGGTTGCGCGGGATCGCGATGTCGACGCCCTTGAGGTTGTGTTCGCGGGCGTTGTGAATCCGGATCGCCCCCTTCGAGCCGATGGCCTCCCGGTTCTTGGGTTCGGCCGGGGCCGGGAGTTCCGCGATCCGGCGGAGCGCCCTCTCGTAGGTCCGCAAGGCCGCCCCGGTGTGACTCGTCCCGTGTTTCGCCATCTCCCGCGGTGTTCCCTCGCCGATGACCCGGCCGCCGGCCTCGCCGCCCTCGGGCCCGAGGTCGATGATCCAATCGGCCGCCCGGATCACGTCGAGGTTGTGCTCGATCACGACGACCGAGTGGCCCTCCGCGATCAGACGTCGAAGGGCCGAGAGCAGGTTTCGAATATCGTCGAAATGGAGGCCCGTCGTCGGCTCGTCCAAAAGAAACAGGCTGGAACGGTTCTCGGACCGGCCGGGGATGACGGCCAGATGTCCCGCCAGCTTCAGCCGCTGGGCCTCCCCGCCCGAGAGCGTGGGGACGGGCTGACCCAGTCTCAGGTAATCGAGGCCCACCGCCGTAAGCGGCTCGAGCGCCTTGCGCACCGGGGGTGAGGCGGCGAAAAACGCCATCGCCTCCGTGACCGTCATCTCGAGCACGTCGGCCATCGACCGCGGCCGGCTTTCCCCGTTCGCCGGCCAGACCTTGACCTCCAGTACTTCCGGTCGGTAGCGCTTCCCGTCGCAGTCCGGACAGCGGAGATAGACGTCGCTCAGGAACTGCATCTCGACATGCTCGAAACCGTTTCCGCCGCAGGCGGGACAGCGGCCGGCCCCGGAGTTGAAGCCGAAGGTCGCCGCGGTATAGCCCCTTTCGCGGGCGAGCGGCTCGGCCGCGAAAAGCTCGCGAACGGCGGCCAGGGCACCGACGTAGCTCGCGGGGTTCGAGCGCGTCGTCTTTCCGATGGGCGACTGGTCCACCAGGACGACGTCGCCGATCCGGTGGTGGCCGCGGATCGCGCGGTGGCGGCCCGGCGGCTCGACCGGTCGGCCGAAGGTCTTGCGCAGCCCGTTGTAGAGGACATTCTGCATCAGGGTGGACTTTCCCGAGCCGCTCACGCCGGTGAGGCAGACGAGGCGTTTGAGGGGAATACTGACATCGATGGATTTCAGGTTGTTCTCGGCCGCGCCCAAAATCTCCAAATAGCCCTCGAGGTGCGCCGTCGCCGGCGGCGACGGTTCGGTCTCGGCCGCAACAGCTTTCGTACCGGAAAGGTATTGCGCCGTAAGCGAACGGGACGATTTCAAAAGTCCTTCGGGCCGGCCGAAATAGACGACCCGACCCCCGCGCTCGCCCGGCCCCGGCCCGAGATCCAGGATGCGGTCGGCCGAAAGCATCACCTGCGGGTCGTGTTCCACGACGAGCAGCGAGTTTCCGGCATCACGAAGCCGCCTGAGCACCCCGATCACCCGGCCCATGTCGCGCGGATGAAGACCGATGCTGGGCTCATCCAGAACGAACAGCGTGTTGACGAGCGAGGTGCCGAGCGCCGTCGTGAGGTTGATCCGCTGGACCTCGCCGCCCGAGAGCGTCCGGGACTGCCGGTCCAGCGTGAGGTAGCCGAGTCCTACCTCGACGAGATAGCGAAGCCGGGAACGGATTTCGCCCAATAGGAGATCGGCCGCTTCATCGAGCGGAACGGGGAGATTGAGGTGATTGAAAAACTCAAAGCTCCGCTCGATCGGCAGGAGCATCACTTCGTGAATCGTCAGGCCCTTCCCGGTGGTTCCCAAGCGCCAGAGCAAGGGCTCCGGGCCAAGCCGCGCCCCGCGGCAGTCGGGGCAGACGTCGTAGGCGCGGTATCGGGACAACAACACCCGGATATGCATCTTGTAGCTTTTCGTCTCGAGCCAGTCGAAGAACCGCTTTACGCCGTACCATTTCCGGTCCCGCCACGACCCTTCCCCCTCGATCACCCACTGTTTCTGCTCCCGGGTGAGTTTCCGCCAGGGGAGGTCCGTGGGGATCCCGCGCCGTCGCGCGAACCGCATCAGGTCGTCTTGGCATTCCGAGTAGCTTTCGGTCTGCCAGGGCTTCACGGCGCCCCCGGCCAGCGTCCTGTTCTCGTCCGGGACGACGAGGGCATAATCGATCCCGATGACCCGGCCGAAGCCGCGGCAGTTTCCGCAAGCGCCGATGGGCGAATTGAACGAGAAAAAGTTCGGGATGGGGTCGCGATAGTCCATGTCGCAATCGGGGCAGTGAAGCTCGGAGGAAAAGCGCCAGGGCGCGCCGGAACGGCCCCGGTCATCCAGGGGGTAAACATCCACACGGCCGTTCCCGTGTTTGAGAGCGGATTCGATCCCTTCGACGAGTCTTCCCCGTCGGGCCATGACGATCCGCGCCCGGTCGGCGATCACCTCAAGGCGCGGGCCCTCCTCGCGATGAATCCGGGTATACCCTTGGCCCGCAAGCAGCGATTTGACCTCCTTCACGGAAAAATTATCCGGAACGCGGACGGTGAAGGTGATCAGGGCTTCGACCGTAGGGGACGATGCGGCGTTCTTGATCACCTGATCGGCAATGCTGTCGGGCGTTTCACGATGAACGGGACGGCCGCAGCCGCGGCAGAACAGTTCCGCGGCCCGCGCGAACAGAAGCTTCAAATGATCGTTCAGCTCGGTCATGGTGCCGACGGTGGATCGCGAAGTCCGGACCGGATTCGTCTGATCGATCGCGATGGCCGGCGGGATTCCCTCGATCCGATCGGCCTTGGGCTTGTCCATCCGGTCCAGAAACTGTCGGGCGTAGGGGGAGAAGGTCTCGACATAGCGCCGCTGTCCCTCGGCGTAGATCGTATCGAAGGCGAGCGAGGATTTTCCCGAACCGCTCACGCCCGTCACGACGATCAGTTCGTTGAGCGGAAGGCGGAGGTCGAGGACCTTCAGGTTGTTCTGCCGCGCCCCCTGGATTTGAATAAAGCCCTTGGACATCGGACACCTCAATACAAGGATGAGAGGATTATTATAAATAAAATTGTTGGCCCGCGTCATCTTCTAATGGAATGAATCGGGAAAAGTCTTATTGACTTAATGGGGAAGTCGGTCATACCATAGTCGAACCCTCGGGAAACGGCTCGCGAGATGATCATCCGGGAAAGTGAAATGGATAAGGGCATCCAGAATTTTCTCCCCAAGACCGGTTTTACGAGACGGGAATTTGTCATCTCGGCGCTGGCCGCGGGCTTTGCCCTGGCGGTGCGGCCCGTCTCGGCCCAGACCATCACGACCGACGCGGCCGGGCTTTCGGCCGGCGAGGTGAAGATCCCCGTCGCCGACGGCGAGATCCCGGGCTATCGCGCCAGGCCGGCCGGGGGTGGCCCGTTCCCGGTCGTTCTGGTGGTCCAGGAAATCTTCGGGGTCCACGAGCACATCCGGGATATGTGCCGTCGTTTCGCCAAACGGGGTTACCTCGCCGTGGCGCCCGAGCTGTACGCCCGGCAGGGAGACGTTTCGAAGA
Organism: Nitrospiria bacterium; assembly: GCA_035498035.1. Taxonomy (NCBI): domain Bacteria; kingdom Pseudomonadati; phylum Nitrospirota; class Nitrospiria; species Nitrospiria bacterium. The sequence continues at coordinate 19,246 of DATKAN010000017.1, read as the reverse complement.
TGACCGATTTCCAGGAGATCTTCACCCGGGTCGTCTCGAAGGTGCCGGATGCGCAGGTGCTCTCCGATCTGGATGCGGCCGCGGACTGGGCCGGAAAGTCCGGTCGGGGAGATCTCAAGCGACTTGGTATCACCGGTTTTTGCTGGGGCGGGCGGATCGTCTGGCTCTACGCGGCGCACAACGTGCGGCTGAAGGCGGCGGTGGCCTGGTACGGACGGCTGGAGGGATCGCCGAACGATCTCACTCCTCGGTACCCGATCGACCTCGCCGGGAAGCTGAAGGCCCCCGTGCTGGGACTGTACGGGGGCGCGGACGCGAGCATTCCGATCGATTCGATCGAGCGGATGCAAAAAGCCCTGCGGGCGGCCGGCAGTCCTTCACAGATCGTTGTATACCCCGACGCACCCCACGCCTTCAACGCCGACTACCGGCCGAGCTATCGGAAAGAGGCGGCCGAGGACGGCTGGAAGCGCTTGCTGGAGTGGTTCAAGAAATATGGGGTTGGTTAATGATGGAAAGGACGGTTGACCAATGAATAAGGAACAAACGCGACGATGGAGGACGCGCAGCCTCGCCCGATGGGGCATGCTGATCCTTGGTTTATTGCCCGCGCTCACCGCCTGCTATCCGTACGATAGCAACAAGTCCGCATCGGATTACGATATTGCCATCACGCAATTCGATAAACAAGCGAATTTTTACCCGGCCCAGCCTCCTTCCCAACCCACCTATTTTATGCCGGACAATGTCGATATCGTTCCGCCGGGGCAAACGAACCCTATTACCATTCCTCCGACGTTGGAAACGTCGATATTGTCTCAGGTCGCGGCCAACATGGCCGCCCGACAGTATACCCGCGTTCCTACGGAACCTACGGAGCCCCCGGCCCTCCAGCCCAATTTCATTATTACGGTTTCGGCCACGACGTCGACCTATTACGGTTACACCTATTGGGGTGGCTGGTGGGGATATGGTTGCTACTGTTACGGCGGGTACTATCCCTACATGCAACCCTACAGCTTTACCACCGGGACGATCCTGATCAATATGGCCGATCCGTCGCGGGTGGACACCAGCACGGATCCTAAAACGGCTCCGATGGTCTGGGGCTGTGCGATCAACGGCCTGATCGATTCCGGCAATTCCACCGCCCGGGTTACGGATCAAATCAACCAATGCTTCGCTCAATCACCTTACCTGGGACCGTCGTAAGGAGGAATTCATGCGCATGTTCAATTCGAGATTCTTGTGTTCGATTGCCGTGACGATCACCATACTGACGATAAGTCTGCCGGGTTCCCGGGCGATGGCTCAGAGCCAGGAGCCCTGGGTGATTGCCAGCTACCAGATCGCATTTCCGGAGGGCGACACGAAGGAATTTATCGATGCGACCAGCTTCCGTGGAATCGGGCTTGAAGGACGATGGTTTGTTAGTCCGAACATCTCCGCCGGTGTGGCTGTGGATTGGAACGTTTTCTTCGAGACGACCAATAATCCGATCGACATTCCCCACGGGACGCTGTCCGGGGAACAGAACCGCACGATCAACGCCTTTCCAATCCTTGCGACGGTGCATTATTACATGGGTCCCGACAAGATGTTTTACGTGGGGCTCGGTGCGGGACCCTACTACATGAGCCAGCGCTGGGATGTCGGATTGTATGCCTTTTCGAATACGAGCTGGCATTTCGGGTTTGCGCCGGAAATCGGCGTATCGCACGAGATTGCTTACCACACCCGTGCGGTTCTCGGTCTCCAATACCACCACGCCTTCGAGTCCGAGAACACAAAGCTTGAATACTGGGCCCTGAAGCTCGGGGTGGCCTATTGATACATACCCCGGTTCAAGTGAGGCGCGCAGGGCCTCCGATCCGTCGCTATTTCACCGTCGCACCTTTCCATTTCTTCATCCCACCCGCGAGATTGTAGACGTCCGGATATCCGTTATTGACCAGCAAGCGGCCGAGCTCATCGCCCATCGGTCCGCCGTGGCATACGAACACGATGCGGTCATTACGGAATAGCTCTTTGAACACCCGCGGCTTGGCGTCGTCATACGGGATATTGATGGCGCCCTTGATGTGGCCGGCCGAAAAAAGCTCCGGCTCCCTCACATCGACGATGACCAGGGGATGGCCGTCGGACATCAGGGTCTGAAGTTCTCGGCCGTCAATCGTCCGGAGACCCTGCGCGGTGGACGGGGAAACCATCGACGCGATTCCAATCAGGATCCAAAACCCTTCCCATAAAATTTTCTTCATGAAACGCCCCTCTCCTGTCCGATCCTTTATCCCCGACGAACCGGTTCCTATCGAATGCCGCCCCAGCATTTTGCGGTTCCATTCCGAAGGATTCCGCAGGTAAACCGGTCACCGGCGGCGATGGCGATTAAGGAAGAGATCCCCGAGACGGGGATCGGCTTGAGCGAACCGGATTTAGAACCGCTCCCGAGCTCGCCGTTGTTATTGCTTCCCCAGCAGGCGGCCCGCCCGCCTTTCAGCAGGGCGCAGGTGTGGAAGCGGCCTGCCGTCACACTCCTTGCGTGCGCAACGCCATCGATCAATACCGGTTTTCCCGAGTTGGCGGTCGTGCCGTTTCCGACCTGCCCGGTGGTGTTGCCGCCCCAACAGGCCACGCGGCCGTCTCTCAGAACCGCGCAGGTATGGTTCTCGCCGGCCGCGACCGATCGGGCCGGGGGAAGGCCGGCCACCGTGACCGGTCCGGACGCGGACTCTTGCGTCCCGGTTCCGAGCTCCCCCGAGAAATTGGCGCCCCAGCACTGGACCGCGCCGCTTGCCGTCACGGCACATGTATGGGACCCGCCGGCGGACAGGGCCACCGCATGTTCGACTCCCTCGACCTCCACCGGATGGTCCGACTGGGGTTCCGATGTTCTGCCGAGCTGTCCGGACTTGTTAAATCCCCAGCAAAGCACGCGGCCGTTTTCTAACAAGGCGCAACTGTGGAACGAACCCGCCGCGATCCTGACGGCGCTTGTGATCCCGGATACCTGGACGGGCTCCGCCGAGCTCGCAATGCCGGAGGCGGCCAGCTGATCGAAGCGGTTGCTTCCCCAGCACCACACGGTGCGGTTCCGGAGCCGGGCGCAGGAGTGGACATCCCCGGCCGCGATATCGGTTGCGGTTGATATTCCGATCGCCCCGACCGGCGTCTCGGAAGGAGCGTCAACCTGAATGCCGTTACCGAGCTGCCCCATCATATTGCTTCCCCAGCACCCGACGTTTCCGGTCGAGAGGATCGCACAAACGTGATGGCTTCCCGCGGCCAGGGAAATAAACTTGGGCCCTTTTGGACTCGTACTCAGGTCGTAGGATTCCAGGCTCCGGGCGCTGCCGTCGACCGGGAGGGTCAGTGCCAGCAGGAGAAGGGAGGCCCGCATAGCCCTGGACGGTTTCCGAAAAGCATCCGAAGGCGAATCCATCCCGAGGGTCCTTAACAGGTTCATAAAGTATTCTGATCCGAATAGATATATCCGAACGGCTCGGGGCCGTTGGCCGCGAAATCAGGCCATCCTGATTCTATAGGACGGGCGCTTAGGGTGTCAATCGGGGAGACGCCTTCACTTTCAGAGAGAAAGGGGCGTGGTTCGATAGGGTAGAGGTTATTTTGGATTTTGATTTTGGTACTGGAGAAAAATCTCCACGACGCGCGGATCAAACTGGGTGCCCGCGCCGTCCTGAATTTCCCGCAAGGCCTCCGGCTTGCTCAGGGCCTGACGATAAGGTCGTCCGGTCGTCATGGCCGCGTACGCGTTGACCACGGCCACAATCCGGGATCCGATGGGAATCGCCTCCCCTTTCAATCCTTCGGGATAACCGGTTCCGTCCCAACGCTCGTACAGGTGCCGTATCTGGGGGGCGACGAATTTACTGAATTTCAATCCCTTAATGAGGTGGCTGAATCGGAACGTTTTGATCATCTCCGCGCCTTTGGTGGGATGACTCCGGAGGATGGCCAGCTCCTTGGGCGTCGGCTTCTCCCGTTTGTTGAGGATATAATCGGGGATCGCGTTTTTCCCGATCTCGTGAAGGACAATGGCGTATTTGATCCAGCCCTGCTGCTCTTCATCCAACTTTAGCCGGCGGGCCACTTCGAGCCCGCAGGCAATCATCTCGTCTCGGTAGTCCCCCAATTTAAAGTCTTTTCCGGATAGGCTGTCGATCAACGATTCGATCTGTTTGAAGTGACCGTTGGTTTTGCGGCGGTCCCGAACTCTCTGGGCCATGGTCTTCTCCAGGCCGTGGCCGAGCCGTTTTGCAATATCTTGGGCGAGGGCGATGTCTTCTTGAACAAAACCCGCCACCCGGCGGCTGCATAGATGAAGCAATCCGATCACCTCTCCCGGAACGGGGATAGGCACGTACACATCGGATCGGATCCCGTGACTGACCAGATAAAGATCCAGGGCCGAAGTCCTGCTTTCGGTTTCCAGGTTGGCCCGGTGGAGGATGCGATCGTTCTGAAGATCGGCCGCGCCGTTGAGGTAATCGAAGGGGATGGTGCCTTTCCCGTACACCAGATCGCTGAGATCCCCCAGGTTGCCCAGGACATAAAACCCTCCGGCCGGTTTGTCGCGCAGAAGCACCGAAACCCAGTCGCACCCGATGACGCGCGGAATCATCCCGATGACGGATCCGATGACCGGCTCCGGCTGATCCATCGAGGAGAGGGCCGCTTCAATGTTCCGGAGCACGGATTCCGTTTCGCTCCTGCGTTCGATTTTTAGCAGACGCTGCGCGGTGGTCTGATGTCTTTGAATGTTGTCGAGGCTCATTCCGATAAACAACCCCAGCCCGTTCATGACGGTGATTTCGGTCTCCGAAAATTCATGGGGGTTGTTTCCATAATCCACAAACAGGACGCCCAAGGTCTTTCCCTTATGAGCAAAGGGAACGGCCATGAGGGAATAGATTTCAAAGCGTTCAATGAACTCCTTGGGTAAGAACATGAAAGGGCTTTCGAATGATTCAATCCGTCCGTCGGTAACATAGACCTTTCCCTTTGCGGGGCTCTTCCAGCAGTCCTCGATCACCAGGGTCCCTCCCTTGGCCAGCAATTGGGTCAGGACGGGGAGGTCCGTTCCGCGGAGTCGAGATGCCCCGAATGCGGAAATGAGGGAGGCCTTCATTCCCAAGGAATGGATCGGGATGAAGCTCGCGGAATCCTTATCCCAGAGGAAGGCCGCGCTTCGCTGACTGCCGAAGCAATCCAAGGGGATCTGGCAGGCGCGCCTGACCACCTCATCCGGCGAAAGGTTGGTGTCCATCAATTGAACCGTTTTGAGTATGGAAAGAAGGGCCTGTGTGTCGCCCTCCAAGGGTTCCCCCTTGGCTTGGGCCGGGGGCTGAAGCGGGGGGGACGGAGGAGGAGACCCGGCGTCTTTGGACGGTGGTAAAGACGGCTCGCCTTCCTGAGGAAGAGGTATTTTGGGCGGCGGGACTCGGGAAGCGAGCTCCTGCCGGCTCGACGTCAACTGATTCGTCAATTCCATGATATGACCCCGAAGGGCCTGGTTCGTCGAAATGAGATCGTCGATCCGCCGTTCGGCTCGCTTGAGGTTCGCCTCCAACAGGGCCGCATTGGACGAGCCCTTTTTCTCCATGTCGAGCTGGGCCGACATGTTTTTAAAGGTGATTTCCAGCGCCTGCTGCTTGCGTTTGTAGGTGTTGATTTGGTTTTCGAGGTTCTTGTAATGCTCCGAAAGCGTTTGCAGGGAGCTCATAAGCTGTTTGACTTGGGGGGTGGGTTGACCGTGCATGGGCGGGATGGGCTTGCCCTTGAGAGTGGCGTCCACCAACTGGGTGATCCAATGAAATTGGACGAGGAGATCCCGGATCACATCATATTCAGCCATTCTATTCCACCCCTACAATGCGCGCTCTACCGCATGATCAAGCCCCGTCAAGGCCTGCCGAGCCCTTAACATGATGAATCTTCACACTAAAATGAGTATACCACAAAGAACGATCCGGCTTCTGTACGGCCGATGGCCGTTTGACCACGCCATATTGCTTTTCATTATTCTATCAGCGGGTTATAAGACCCGATCCGGGAGTATTCGCACGGATCAAATAATTTTTCTCGATTTCATGAAGACGATAAAATGATCCAATAGCTTGGGATCCAGGGCCGTCCCCTTGTTCTCCTGCATCACCTCGAAAATCTTTTCCGGGGGCATGGCCTCCCGATAAGGTCGGTTGCTCCGCATGGCGTCGAATTGATCCGAAATGGATGTGAACCGGCTGGCGATATGCGGAAGCCGTTTCTGTTTCATCGTCGGATAACCCGATCCGTCATACTTCAAGTGGTGCTCGTACGCCACGATGGCGGCGATCGGAGGGATCTCGGGATATTGCAACAATGCGGTGGCCCCTAGGACGGGATGTTTTTTCATTTCCTCAAACTCCTCCGGGGTCAACTGCCCTTGTTTGTTCAGGATATCTACCGAAACGTGGGTCTTTCCCACGTCGTGAAGAAGGGCGCCGACGCCAAACGCGCGAACGGCCTCCTTTGGCATTCCAAAGGATTCAGCCTGGGCCATGGTCAATATCGCCAGGTTGATGGCATGGACATAGGTGTATTCATCATAGGATTTTAGATCGGCCAGGGGAATGAACGATTGATGGTGATCATAGAGTCCCTTTTCCAGAACATTCATGATTTTAAAGACCATGCTCACTTGGGCCCCATTGGGAGCATTCCATTCTGTGTAAATATCCCGGATCATCTTGGTTTCATCGGAGAACTGCGCCTTGTTTAAGGATTTTTTTGAGACCGATGGTTCCGGTTCCTGGGAGTCGGAATGGACGATGGGTTTTTCCCCGTCCTTGGAGGTGAACCTCCGGATTTCGATCGTTGGGGAAAGAGGGAACGGTCTGGGGGTGTTGTCCGGGTTGGATGAATGAAGGGCGTTGAGAAATGAATCGAGCTCTTCCCACCCCAATCCTTTTCGAAGGATAAGGGCGTCGATTTTTTTGTCCCGAAAAACCTTGACGATGTCGGGCGCTTGGGTCGATGCGGTCATCAGCCGGCGATCATCCACGAATATCTGATCTTCAATAAAGACAAAAATCCGTTCCGGGCGATTCTCAAATAGGGGCGGGACGGCGTCTTGGAGGATTGAAACATCCAAAAGGATTTGAGGATGTTTCTCGGGATACATCACACGATCCCGCGATAATTTCGATAGGGCCCTGAGGAACTTTTCCTCCGGACCGGCCTGTGGATAATCCGGATGGGCGGGAGGATTCGGGAGGGCCTCCTTGGCATCGGAACCCGATGGGATTGAGGATTTTGAGTCGGCCATGACGGTTTTACCCCGACCGAAGTTCGCGGAGGGTATGGTTGACGGCCTTGTACAGAACCCCGATCCGGTTCCATTGCCAGAATCGAAGCCTCAGGTGACGCCGAAGTTTCAAGAGGTCCGGGACCAGTTTCTTTACACGGGATTTTCGGATCATCTCCAGTACGGGAATCAATTGGTTTTCCGCGCTGATCTCGCCGGTAAATCGCAACATGGACCGGATCATCTCCATGGCCCGGTCATCCGGTTGGGAGAGAATCATCGATACGCCTTTGCGGAACACCGCCGGGTCGGAATCGCGAAGCGCCGTGGAGACGGCGCGATCGAAGATATCGGTGCCCTTTCCCAGGGATTCAATCGCCTGGAGCGCGGCCATCCTGAGTTTTGAGGAGTCCGCCTGAAGACTTCGAAGGATTTCGGGCAAGGCCTCCTTCGCCCCGAGGTCCTTGAGCAAAACCAGCATGTTTCGGACCACATACCATTTTGGATTTTTCAGACGTTGCACCGCCATGGGGATCACGGCCGGACCGCACTGGATAATCCATTGCAACAGGCGTTTTCGGACCGACAAATTCTCCTCGACCTCCAGAAGATCCAGCAACATGGGGATCCCCTCGGACCCGGCCAGTTCTTTCAATTGGCCGAGCAGGTCCCCCACGCGCTCGTCGCCATCCGTCCGTAAGGATTGGAGGAGGCCCGCGAACACCTCGGGCGTGATGAAATTTCTGATTTCTTTTTGGATAAAAGACCGGGTGGCCGCGTCGGCCGAGTTCAGCTTTCCGAAAAGAATCGACAGGGTTTCTTTCAGGACGGCCTGTTTGTGATCTCCCATTCCCCCCGTCAACACACGGGTGACCTGCCGGATCAGCCATTCGTACTCGGGTTGGGATCGAATGGGCCCGTCCAGAAGTTCCAGCAGGACAAGGCCGAGGTGTCGGTTGACCGAGTCCGGTTCGATTTCCTTCATCTCGTCCACGGGAGGGGACTGTTTTTCAAACTTTTCATGAGCCAATTCCTCATCCAGAAGAGAGCGGTATGAGGAAGGATAATAGGTTCGGGTGGCCCGGTTGGTGAAGAGCTCCTGAACCAGGTCCTGGTGATTCTCCAGCTTGGAGGTCAACATCTCCTTGATCTTTTCATTTTGAGACGATAGATCGGTCAATTTGTTCAGCAGACTCAACATGGGTGCGGAGACCCCCTGATTGGATAATTGAATCTGGTTCAGGATTTCCACCAGCTGGGTTTCCGGCAAGAATTCCAGGAGATCTTCCACGGGGGCTTTGTCGTTGTCCGTGTCCTCCACCGAGAAACGAAAAATCTGTTCTCTCACGGCCGGGTCGAGGTTCGATAGCATCCTGGATAATTCACGATACAGATGCATTCGCTGCTCGTGGTCCAGGAAACGGCCTTCGGTCGGAGCGCGCAGGAATCCGGCAATGGTTTGTTCATTCTTTTTTGATTCCGGCCCGTTTTCCCGACAGAGTTGATTGATGAGCTCCCCCAGTTTTTCAATGTCGATTTTTTCATCGGCGCTCATACCGGGTATCGATTGGCCGTTCCCCGCGTTTTGGTCCAACAGCTGTTTGACCAGCCCGCGCCATAACCCTTTTTCCTGCGGCTCCGCATTTTCTCGTTTTTCCGGATCGACCGTCTCCCGGGGACCTTTTAGCGCTTCTCCAAAACGGATCAGCTTCAACCGGATAGCCGGGACCTCCTGGTGCAACCGGGCAATCATCCGTTCCCGTTGCTCCGGCGTCTGTCCGCGGCCCTCCACAAGCAGTCTGAGAAATTTTAAAATGTCGTCTCTGGTGAGCCCTTTTGAAAATGACATTCCGGCCAATCCAAACTGATTCAGTCCGCGGGCGAGCTCGCGGATCACCGGATTCCCGGCCGAAAGCGAGGTATCCTGGAATAAAAATTCATGGCGGGTGATTCCGAACGTGACTCCCCCTATCGATTCAAAGAGAGCGTTGAAATTTGTTTCCAGGTTTTCCAAAAGGCTGGGAACGACGGAATGGGAGAAGGAGTAGAGCCCCACCTTGCGAATCGCCACCTGAAGCCCGATCAGGACGTTTACAATATGTTGGGAATCAATGACCTGTGTCGACGGGGGTGTTTCGTCCAAGTGTTCCCTGCCTCATTATAAAGGTTTATCCGGGACCTATTAACAAGGATAGCTGAAATGCGGGCACTGTCAACCCGAATCATGGTCAAAAAGGTTGGCTAAACAGGGTCTTACGAGTTTGACGGACCGGATTTTTAAACGCGGTTTATCATATTCATAACGGGCCTATTCCGGTGGCCGACAGGAAAATTAAGGATTTTTTTGTAGACCGTACAAATGGAAATAGGGAAGGGGCCGGAGCCATGCCGACCTTTACCGATGGATTGATCCAATGAGGGGGGAATTGGGAATAGGAAGATTACTGCGTCGGTGTCGTAGGCTCGTGCGATTTGAATGATTCCGAGACAGAAGCAAGATGTTCCAGCAGGATCCGGCGCACTTCCTCGATCACCAACGGGTTCCCCTGACAGGAATGCTGATCGCGTACGATGAATTCGGACTCCACCCCTTCGATATGGGCGCTCGAGTACTGGACCACGCCGTCATTTCCTTTTGTGTAATCACTGTACTCCGGCAGGACCGCGATGATCGAGTGGGACTTGATCCCGGGGGCCACCGGAATCCCGGCCAGGGCTTTGAGGACCGGATTTTCCGGCGACATGCTGTCCACGCTGGTAAATACCTGGCCGCGAAACTCGGGGGGTAAATTGGCCTGTTCAATAACATTGAAGTACTCCTTGGGATTTGTCGTAAGGATATCACCCGGCAGTGTAACAATGCGCCGGAGAATGCTTCGAACCCATGAACTGGCCCGGAAGCTTCCTCGATGCGGGGTTGAAATAAAGACCACCCTTTTGACGAAAGGGAGCGGCTCGATAAAAAATTCCTTTTGCAATTCCTTCTTTAATTCGGGTTTCGCTTTCAGGTCCTTTAGGCTTACCTTGCTGAGGGCATCCCAGAGCGTATCGCCGGTCTTGACCACGCTCATTTTCTCCAGCAACCCCCCCTGACTGTGTCCGACCAGCACCATCTCATGCAACGCGGGGTCCATCCCCTCCCTATCGAGTTTCGCCACCGTTTGGGTCAGGATGTCGCGCATCGCGGCGGCCGAAACCGGGACCCGAAGGTTGCTGTCGTACATGTAGAACCAGAATTGAAACCGTTCCTGCAGGACCGGGTCGGAATAGAGCGTATTGAACATTTCGGCCCACCAGAGGGGATTGCTTGCGGTCCCGTGAATGAAAACGACGGGTATGCGCCCGGCCACGTAGGGCTGGACCATAATGAGCTTCGGCTTTTCCTGGCCGCCGAATATAAACCGCCGGGGACCCAGTTGGCTCCAGAGGTAGGCATCGCTGAGCCGGTACGCCAGCGGCGTTGTTGTGTCCGTTCCCAACGGGACCTTTTGGCCGTTGGCCACGATGGTCGTTTCTTTATAACCCGAATAAAGTTCCAGGGACGCGAGGGGGGTCTTGTCGTTGAGGTCTTGAACATCCCCGGGGACACGCAAGAAAGCGGTCATAGGAATTGAGGGCCCTCCGGGATATTCCGGTGTTTTCTGGTGCACGGCGATCAGGGGCAGGCCGATACCCGGAGTTCGGGCCAGAATACTGAATCCGTACACGGTGTAGTCATCCGCCGGCAGGAAGCGGTCGAAGTCCTCCAGCGGCCACGGCAGCGCCTTCAATTTGAGAGAAATCTCAATATTGCCGACGGGCAACTGGCGGATTTCATCCTGAAGCACCAGTTGGCCGTCTTTCCCCGTGGCCAGGCCCTTGCCGAGCGCACGATTGTACATGTCGACGGCGATCTGGAATCGGCGGTCGTAAGGATCCCCCTGTTCCGTCCCGCCCTCGGCGAACAGGTAGAAATAGGAATAGACGGCGGACATCAGATAGTATTCGTAAGGTTCCGCCCAATTGGGATAGAAAATGCCCCGTTTTTCAAGTAGGGTCCCGTAGTAGTAGCTCATCTCCGCAAGGGCAAAGCGCAGGTCACGCCGGGGGTCCCTGCTCGCCTTCTCATGAAGAAGGGCGATGACCCCCGCGGGGTCTTTGTAAAACCGATCCAGGAGGCCAAAGCGATACAGAACGACCTCGGAATCTTGGCTGATTACATTGCCGCTGATGGCATTGGCGGTGATTTCCCGGTAGGTGATATCGGTGGGCACCTTCCGTACACCGATGGGTGTGATACAGCCGAAAAGGGATACGGCCAGCAATAGATATAAGGCTAGGGGCAAGGCCCGGGTTAACATCCACCGCCTATTTTCTTTATCCCCCTCGTCGAACACGCGAAAACGATCCTCCGTATTATAGTCCGGGCAGTCCTTGCCGGATCCGCACTGAAAAATCGGGGTCCTGATCCGCGGCCTTTGCGCGGGAATTGATCAGGCTGCGCGCCACCAGCTCCGGAAACGGCAGTCGGGTATCGATCAGCCCGGCCTCGTATAAATACTCCGGCACGTGGCCGCTCAGCAGAAGCTTCCAGGAGAAGGGCAGATGGCCGGGATTCACCCGGCTGTTGAGCCAGATTGTCGTGGTGCAGTTGGTGGTTAGGGTATTGTAAAACTCCGGGTGTTCCTTCAACGCGTTGATCGCATGCATGTATTCCAAAAACAGGTGCCGGCCATTTTCCAATCGACCGTGAAGGGGAAAGAGGTAGACGTCCTCTGGGGGATCTTTGCGATAGTTGGTTCGTACCCGAATCACATCGCGCTCGTCGGCCACCACGTAGTACAGCTCATATTGCTTGAAGAACCCCTGGATCGTTGAGTATCCTTCCCCCTGTTCTTTTCGGGTCTCGATCGAAATGGCCAGATGATCCTTTCCGCCGAAGCCGAAACTCAAAAAGGTATGCGCGATGTCCGGCCCCATCCAGTATACGGCGATGAGATCCACGGAGTCGAGCTGTCGTAGATCGAAGGTTTTGTCGTAATAGGACGGGGTGAAGTCGGTCTCGCTGCGATAGTCGAAATTTCGGATGTTGTGGACCGTGACGAGATTCCCTTCTAGGGTGGCATACGGCAGGACAGCGACATCGGATTGCCAGTTTCGATCATTCCTGGCAGGAATGGCCAGCCATCCGAGCAGCACGACGATGAAACCCGTAAGGAAAACCGCCAAGGCCCGGCGCCAGGGCCGGATCCAAACAAGACCGCTTACAGCAGCGAGCGCGAAAAAGACACTGCACACCACCCTGACCATCGGCGGGAGGTTGGAGTAGTAAATCGCAAGCACGCCCCACGCGGTCATGGCGATCAACGCCAACCCGGACAGGGCCCGGGTAAATATCGTCAAACCTTTCAGAATATAGGATGAACCTGTTCCGGATTTTGTAATGGAATCGCCCATGATGAATGAGGCCGGTTCGTCCGCCGCGTACGTTCCCTTTCGATTTTTGAGCTACCGCGACGAAGCGGACCCGCCCACGCCCTGGTTATCCGAAACCTCCGCCATGTCGCGGTCCATTTGATCGTCAAAATCGCGTTCCACGGATTTCTGCAGCAGCTGAAGCTCGCGACGCAGCGGCGCTCTTCGCCCCTCCGGCAAGACCCGCATCAGGTGTTCCAACATGGCCCGGAGCCGACGGGCCACCTGGATGCTGCCCTGGCCGTAGTGGCGGATCTCGCTAACGGCGAGCAGGACATAATCCGGCCAGTCCGGCGTGTCATAGACCAGTCGAAGCTTTCCCTCCGCGTCGCGTCCTTCCCCGGAGCCGAGATCCCGCTGTCCCACATAGAGCAGCAAACGATGGATCTGATCGAGCGTCAGCACGGCGGTCGTCGGATCATTGATGGCCGGGGACAGCGCCTTGTTGGCGATATCGACCAGGATGCGAAATGCAAATCGGGGATCCTGCTCCATGGTGCGTTCGGGTCCGATGGCGATACAATGACGCAAGGCCTCGTCGTCCACAGGACGCTGTTCGGAGGTCACGCGAAGGAACGGGTCTCCCTTCGCGATAAAATCGCCGACCTGGGGAATCAACTCGATCATTGCATCGGCCCGTTGAGCGAGCTCGACCATGTGCGCGGGACTAAACGCCAGGACCGTGCCGGACGCCCCCGTATGGGGAATGATACGGATTGGAGAAGTCCGTCGCGGGTCGGAAGCCGTATTCCTACCGGGCATGGAGTCGAAGAGTCGAGGGTAAATGTTTTCAACGACCCATCGGCCTTCCCGGCCCACGTCCTCCAGCAAGGCGATCGGGCGCAAGCCGACACCGATTTCATAGACGAACCGGACAAAGACGATGACGGAGAGCAGGTTTAAACCGACCGCCAGAGCGACGGGTAATTGGGGAACAGTTTGTTCGATCCGGCCCAGCGCAGCCAGGGTGTAGATGAAGGAAAACGTAAAGGCGCCCAGGACCACCTTGATCTGCCGCCTGGAAAAAAACAGGCCGATGATGCGGGGCGTCAACTGCGCGCTGGCCAGCTGAACAACGATGATCATCGCGGAAAGGACGAAGACGAGGAAGGTCAACATCGAGGCGGAAAACGCTCCCAGGACGGCTCGGGCGCCTTCCGGATTGAAGTTGAACCAACTCCAATGAGTAAGCCCGTCCAACCACCGGATCACCGGTGCAACCAGAGTCGCGGCCAGCAATCCCGCCACCGGGTAGAGCCATAAAGAGGATTTGATGAACGACCGCCAGCGGTACCGTTGTAACCAGGTCATGGGTCGCGCCTTACGGATGCCCAACCCGGCGACTCTCCGAGCGGCTCCTTGTGGTGGAGACCTTTTTTGATCGCCCGGCCAACCGGTCCTTCGGTCTCATACGGACCGTGATCCGGAAAGATCAGGCCAACATTTTCCGAGGCCTCCTTCGGTGTTGAACCCTACTTCGGAGCCGGAGCCGGGGCGGGAGTCGAAACGCCCGCCTTATATTCTTGTTCGCTGATCTCCGTAATTTCCGAATTCTGGATTGTTACCGCGGAGCCGCTGCGAGCGTCTTTGAACATCGCCGCCCCCGTCCCTCCTTGCTTCACATCTTCCGTATAGTAGACGTCTCCGGTGGCGGGATCTCTCACCTTATAGTACGTGGCACAGGCCGTCACAAGCAAAGCAAGCGACAACGGAACGATAAGCCAGCTCATCTCCTTGATCCATTTCATGTTCATCATCTCCATTATGGGGGACCGGCTCCGTTTTGATTCATCATCCATGTGACATGATGAAACCTGATCGAAGGCACAATGTACCCTGTTTCATGCACGCTGTCAACGCCTTCGGCGGCGAGAAAGGACGGGTCGTAGCGGCTGTATCCTGCGGTGCCCTCAAGGTACAGCGGGAAATCCCTGCTCACCGTGAAGCCCCCGCCGAGCGTGCTCATGGCTATGTCCGGATTTCCCGTGGGCGTGTTGGCTATGGAGAGCGACCCCGTGGTGACATCGGGAATGAGCGAGAAGACCATCAGCCCGAGGATGGCGTCGGTACGTTTCTGGAGGTTCGCGCCGGTCAGGACGGCCGCCTGGGCTTGCAGCGCTGTGAACACGCATGCACCGGCCGGCACGGCAGCCAGGAATATTTGGGTGTTGGTTGCATTGTGTACACGCATCGTAGGAATGGCAATCAATACGCGCCGGGGCAAAGCCCCGCCCCGACGAGCCGGAACCTCCGTCGCTTCGGGAGCTTCCCCGTCTTGAATATGAGGAACCGGAACACAAGGCATGGGTCCGTACAATTCACCTTCTCGATGTCATTCCGCTTCCACCCGATAGTGCCTGAAGGGCTATCGGCTATTTTTCTCCCGGAGCCGGCGTTGGTGCAGGGGCCGCTTCCGGCGCTGGAGCAGGAGCGGGTGCTGGAGCAGGAGCGGGTGCCGGAGTTGGAGCGGGCGCTGCAGCAGGTGCCGGGGCCGGCGTTGAGGCCGGGGCTGAAATACCCGTGGTATATTCACCTTTGGTGATTTCCGTCACCTCCGAATTCTGAATCGTCACCTCGGCCCCGGATCGGGCATCTTTGAACGTCGCGGCCCCGCCCCTTTCCCGCTTAACCTTTTCCGTGTAATAGGTATTTCCTGTGCCGGGATCCCTGACTTTGTAGTATGAGGCACAGGCCGTCACAAGCAATCCAAGCGATAACGGAACGAAAAGCCAGCTCATTTTCGTGAAACGTTTCATCAGCATTTCCTCCCTATTTCTAACCGGGCTTTATGTGGCTTTTGTTATTCATGTTGCATGGAGACTCCGCATGAAGGGCCCCTGTTTCACTTGGCCAGGGGAATCTCCGAGGCGAGCTCATACCTGACCAAGGCCCGGATCTTGTTCTCGATCTGGTAATAAACCGCCACCTTCTTCATCGGAAGTACTTTTTCCAGCTTGGGAAGATAGGACTTTTTCAACGCCGCCTCGGCGGTTTCGATCGCGACGGCCTCGTTCACCAGCGATTTCGCCTTGGCATCGTCCATGGTGTTGCTGTTATACACCTCGGCGTAGCTCTTGATCAGGGTGGCCAGTCGCTGATTGATGCCTCCCAGATCCTTCTGATAGCTGTCATAGACGGGCCAAAACCCTTTGGCCTCCGTATCCGTCAGATTCAGGTTGGCCGACACGACCAGTTTTTTATCGGACATCACCTTGTCTTTGAGGGCCTGCATGGTGTCGGCCGTCACTTCCTGCGCGAGGACCGATCCCGCGCTGAACAGAACACCCACGATTAATGCGATTCGAAATAGATTCATGACATGGACCTCCGTTGGTTGAATTTGACTTGACGCCCCATGCGGCAAGCCGAAGCGTTTGTGGTTCGTCCCGTTGACAAAACCCGCGTCCCAAATTTCCGACTATTGAGTGTTCCTGACTACAAAATTGTCCCATCCGATTCATCATCGGTATGGTATCTTTTCCGGCGCGGTGTTTCAACTCGGTAAATTACCAGCTAGTAAATTTACGAGTTGATTTTCTCGGCCCCATATGTATCTCAGGTCCGCCGCGTGGGATCCCGCGGACAGATCGCCCGTCGCCTTCAAAACCAGAGCCATTGCCAGGCCACCCCGATCGTTTGGAATGCCGAGCCGACACGGGTCGAGACTCCATTGGTATAGCTCAGTTTCAGGGACTGGCTCCGCGCCACCGGGAGGGAGACCGTCAACCCTGCGCGGGTATTGCCCTGCCGGTCGTTCTGCCGCCGGCCGTCGACCGTCGTCTCCCCGCCGGCGTAGTAGGTGAAGTCGAAGGCCGCCCACAGCCGCGGACGAATCGTGTATACGACATGGGTCTGGAGCGACGCCAGCGGGTCCTGCCTTTTGACCTGACCGCCGAAGAAGTCGTCGTTGGCCGTAAACAACCAGACGCCCGCGTAAAATTCCACCCCCCAATTTCCGACGGGGTGCGAAAGCCCCAACTCCGGTTTGAAGGCCCAGCGGTTGGCGCCGAGGTTGATCAGCTTTGACGGGGCGTACTGGCCGAGCGGGGCGACGACGATCAGGCTTGTGCCCAGCGTGGTTTCCGGCTCGTGCCGGGAGAATTCCTGCGGCGTCAGCGCCGGCCCGCCGATCAGGTTTACGGCGAACCGAAGCTGCGGGTCGGCCAATGCCGAACGATCGACGGTGCGACCCGCTTCCTTCACATCGCCGTGGACCGTCCCCCACGCATAGGGCGTCGTCAGGGTTACACTCGCCTGCCGGCCGAAGAGGCCGAACGTCCTTCCGTAGTAGGGGGCTGCGGTGGAGACCTTGGCACGTACGTTCTGTATCGGCAGGGAGGGGTCGAGCACGACGCCCCCGCTTGAGTAATAGTAGGCCAGGCCGAGGAAGTTCAAGCCCACGGGAGACGGCGAGTAGGCCCGGGGTTCGAGTTGCTGGGCCGACGCGGGTCCGGCGCTGAGAAGCAGCAACATGAGAACAACGAACACTGCAAAAATTTCGATCGCGCATCGCTTCATTCCATCCCTGCCCCGAATTTCAGATCATGTACCCCCGGCCGGCGATTAATAAAAATACCTCAATGAAATGATAAACTCCCCATCAGATGTGGAAGGTCACCGCGACCGCTGGTCCGTTGAACCGAATGTTCTGGAGCAGCCGGTCGCCGGACTGGTCGTAGTAAAGACTGCGATAGGACGCCAAGACATCTATCCAATCAAAGGCGTAGCCGATTCCGGCCATCCCCTGCCACGTCAGGTTCGTTCCGCCCGTCCCGAAGTCGAGATAGTAAGGAACAAACCAGCCTTCCCCGAATCGCAGCCGGCCCCGCAGGCCGACGATCGCGTCGACGAGATCTCCGCGATTGGAACGATCACCCGACTGCTCGATGGGAAATCCGGGTCCGGCGATCGTCGTGGTCAGATTCCAGTCAAGCGAGGTCTTTATGATGAGATAACGTGCACCGGCCAAAATGTCGAGCGTGGCCGTGTCATTCCGTGCGACAGTGTAGCTGCCCGCCAATGTCCAGACGCCTCCTCTCAGGCTCGTCTCGGTATTTGTGTTACGGTCTCGCGGAATGAGGACATTGCCGTTGGGGCCGGACACCGACTTGAGGGTGCTGTCCTGATTGGCGAAGTCCAGGTAGATAATGTCGGTAAATACCGCCCACGACCCCTTTCGCGCCTCGCCGTTGAGCATCAAGGCGAATGTCAGATTCTCCAGATAATTGTTCGGACCGGTCTGGGCTTCGGTGCTTGTTCCCGCCCCCTCAAAATTGTCATACCGAAGTTTGCCATTAATGTTGGGCAGCCAGATATAGGGCGTCACCGAAAAATGCCAATCCCCGTCGTAGGGATCGTCCGCGGCCCGGGCCGGGAGCTCGGCTCCGATCGTCAGGATTCCCAACACAGCCAAGACCCCAATGATTCTCCATCGGAGCGGACAATCCCTCTTACGTTTCGAAGCCGTCATGAAACGTGTCACAGACATTAATTCCTCCTCTCCCGGCGGGCAAAATAAAGGTAGGCGCCCACGCTGAAGAAATTAGTGGCCACCGCGATGATATTCCATACGACCACGGGTCTCGACACAATCAACAATCCGTAATAGACCCAGAGGATCTGAAAGGCGCCCGTAATCGCCGCCATTCTCGGATTCATGCCGGCGGTGGACCGCCTCCGGAGCATCGCGATCAGGTCCGGGACGGCGGCGAAGGTGGTTCCAAATCCTGCGACCAAGCCGACGACCTCTGAACGGTGAAACCGGGGAGCAAGCAGGCTCGCCGGATTCTGGGGTATCAACTCCTCACAGCCCGCCAGAGCGATCACGCTGATGAAGAAAATTCCCAGCGCAAGTTTCTTGGAATGACCCATGTTCACCTTCCTTCCGCCCAGTGAACGCTCAAAAGGCACGAACCTGGAACAGGTGGCATTGCCACGGCTTCAGGTCGACGTACAGACCGGCATTCTTCATCTCGTCCCCGCTTCGGTCATAGGTCTCGCCGGACAGCAGATCGTTGAGACGCCACTTTTTCCCTCTCAGCTCATCCCACGGCGCCCTGACGAGCGCCTGGGAGGCCCGATCAGAAAAATTCACGACGATGAGGAAGCGATCATCGTCCTTGAACCAGCTCCAGGCCAAGAGGTTCAAGCAACTCTGGTTGTCGGGCCAGCCGCTCCGCTCACAGAGGCGCCATTCCCCATTCCGGAAGACATCGTGGTTGGTCTCTTTCAACAGACGTCCGTAGAAGACCGCGAGGTCATGATCGACCGGCTCCGCGGGACGACGGCCCAGAAAGACAGGCAACCTTGCTTTCCTTCCTTCGAGTTGTCCCTCATGCAGCAACTTTGCCCCGGTAAGCGTGAGGATCGCCACTGCTGCAGCGCGACCTTTTCCGGATGGAAACGCGGCGGCAGCCCTGGGCTCGTCATGGTTCTCGATGAACCGGACCATTCCCTGCTGATAAGAGGAATCCGCAAGCAGGTGCA